>JAYUWM010000054.1:0-5571 GCA_043753565.1 bacterium | reverse complement strand
CACGGTGCTCGTAACCTGTTATCTAGCGCACTAACCTACAACCTTAAGTACAATGTGTCATATACCGTTAGGGCAGATAGTGCCAGTGCTGGCTTTAATAGTCTCGAGACTATGTATAGCAGTGATGGTACAGCAACGGCTGGCAATGTACGTGCTTGTGTAGCAGGAACACCAACGTACTTTACTGGCACAGCAAGCCAAGCCATCACCACAATTACGGGTGTAGGTACAACCTTTACAGCAGGTATGGTTGGCCAGATATTCGTATTTGCTAACGGTACATCCGCACTTATTACTGGCTTTACCAACGCAACAACACTTACAACAAGCGCAAGCTATAGCCAAACTGTCGCAAGCCAAAGTTATAACATGTACAACGCCGGTAACACTGTAAATGCCGGCTCATGGTCACGCGTAACATGTACCTTTATAGCGCCGTCTAGCGGCACCCTTACCAACAACTCAATCTTTATACGTCAAACAGATGCAACTGCCCGAACATACTACGTAGACAACCTAAGTGTTACTATTAGCGCCGATGCTAACCACGCTGTAGATGGTAGCGCCGATGACAGCACTAACTTTGCAACCAACTGGACAGCTGCACCAGCTGGCGGTACGGTAACACGCACAACAGCTACGCTTTACGATACCAGCGCAAGTGCGCAAGTTGTAACTACAGCAGTCGCTGGCCATGGTATGCGAAACAATTTAACCATCACACCATCTGTCAGCACTCAGTACTTGGTGACCTTCTATGCAAAAAGCACCAACACCTTTAACGACATACGCGTACGCTATAGCCGCGACGGTGGTACTAACTTTGTAAGTTGTGCTGACTACAATACGCAAAATGTATCGACAACAGGATTTACACGTATAACCTGCTTGCTTACAACAGATGGTACTATAGCAAGCAACCCAGATCTTATGATCGAGCAAACTGCTGGTACTGCTAGGACATTCTATGTAGACGCATTAACAATAACGCTTAACACTAACAACAGTAACAACGTACAGGTTGGTGCAGGTAGCCGTGGTGGCCCAATCACACTATTTACACTAGACCGCGCCGGTAGTGCACCGATAGCTGCAAACAACGATGCTTACCTAGGCAGCATGTATTACGACACAACAAGCGGCCGTATTCAGTGTTACGAAGCTGACGGCTGGGGTGCTTGTGGTAGCGCACCTGATAACTACGTTAACCTTAACCCTGAATATGCCGGCGCTGTACTTAACGGCACTGGCGTTGGTACTATGACGGCTGATTTCTGTGCCAACCAAACAGGCGTATTACAGGTTAACACCACATTATGTGCAACCGGTGAATCCCGTAACTTCTATAAATGGACTAGCCCACAGGCAACTGACCAAACCTATAGCGTTTACGTAAGCTACCAGCTACCAGCAACCTTCAAAGGCTTTAGTAGTGACGATACCGTGCAGTTAACTGGCCGCACAGATAACACAACTAACGGTAGTGTTAGCTACGAAATGTTCAAGAGTGAATCCGGTGCACTAACAGCCTGTGGCAGCGCTACAACCGTAACTACAACCGTAAGTACGTGGCAAACAGTTGGTATTAACGGTAACGAATCCACCAGCTGTAGCTTTACTAGTAGTAGTGCTAATGCCTTCGTGATATTTAAGATTAATGTCACAGCGAAAAGTAACGCAAACGTGTATGTAGGAACACTTGGCTTCACAACCACAGGTAGGTAATACATATGAAATACATACACATAACCACACTTCAAACGAACCAAACAACAACTCTCTTAAATCTCCATTCGTTCGGCGGTCTATCACCGCCGAACGCAGCAGCTAATGTTCCGTAGGGGTAATCTCGCAAGAGACCTACGTGTAACAATAGTTGCCAAAAACAAAAACTGCCAAAAAAGATAAAGACAAAAGCAAATCAGTTGTGCAGGCAAAGCGAAGTTTCGATCGTTAGCCAAACAACCAGACAAGCATCTTTATCAAAAACAAACACAGCGGCCGGCTTAAATGGCAAAAACAAAGGGCTAAAGCTACCACTCGCATGGTCGCAATAGCCAACAATTAGGTTAACAGGGTGCAAAGGTCTTGCCCTTGGTGGTTTTCGCCTCTCTATCATAGGTAGGTCTTAGCCCCTGTTGCCTAAAATAAAACAAAAATCTTATAAAAAAACACGCGTGACCACTGTATTAGTGCTTATGATTTTGCTATAATACAGCTCATAACGTGAAGGCAAAAAACAACCGTTTTTGGAGGGGTTTATATGCTCGTGGTAGTGCGCGTGGCTTAAATGCGCCGCACAGTACAGCTACTACTGTAAATAAGCCTGTTTCAACTCCAAAAACGTCTGCCTATAGTGCTACACAGGCCAGTGCTGCAACCCTAAAAAAATTATCCTGGACACAATATTTAAGACTAAGCCTTAAGTTTGCAAAACTTGCGAACAAGGCATTTACTCGTCAGCATCCCATATTATCTAAGCTTATTGTAGTGCTTGTAGCAGCCTTGTTACTTTTTAGTATATTTTTACAGGTCTTTGACCCTTGGCAAAAAGCCCAAAGTTATAAAATATCCGATAAGGTTACACAGTTACTGCCTCAACCCATAGATTCGTACGCAGACAAACTGGTACCAGATGCAAAAACTGGTGACCTAAAGTTTAACGAGGGTTACCAGCCCGGCATTGATGTTAGTGGCCAAACTAACACACCTAAAGTAATAGCCAGCTTTAGCGCAAAAACTCAAGATGGTGTGACCATAGAAGACCCAGTTACTAAGACTAGTATGACCTTTAAGCCCAAATTTAAGCTTGGTGCTCCGCAAAAAGACAAAAACAGAGTTGTTTACCCAGTAACCGGTAAAAATGCCAGCATTATTTATACGCTTAAGGCAAACGGTGTAAAAGAAGACATTATACTTAACAGTTATCAGGGCGACACCCTAACATTTAAATATGATTTACAATTAGCGGACGGTACCGAAGCAAGGTTAGAGAATGATGGTTCACTAGCTGTTTACGGTGCAGATAGTGCACTTTTGGGCAATGTTTCTACGGGTACAGAAGCCGATGCTGCGCTACTTAAAAATGCCCGTGAAAAAGCCGAAAAAACACAACTTCTTTTTACCGTGCCGGCACCTTTTATTGTTGAGCGTAATCAAAAAAACAGTGGCGCTAAAGCTTGGTACAGCCTACAAGATAAAGTGTTAACAATACACGCCACCGGGTTAAAACAAGCAACATACCCACTAAGTATTGACCCGACAGTATATATCGAGACTGCCAGTAAGTTTATGCGTGGTAACAACGAAACCAATATAGACTTTGATGTAGATAACGAACTTATCCAAAAGGGTAAAACTACAGGTGCACGCTTTGACTCGTGGACAAGTACACTCGCTCTGCCGGCTGCAAGGTGGGCCCATGCTACCACCGTTGCAGGAGGTTATATTTATGTAACCGGTGGCAATAGTGGTTCCACAAACCAGACAACTGTTTATTGGTCTAAATTTAATACCTCTACCTATGCCTTGCAGAGCCCTAACCCTGGTAGTGGCGCTTGTACAAACTGGTGTAATGCTTCGGTGTATGATTTGCCGGCTGCACGGGCTGGGCATTCTATGGTTGCATACAATGGTTATTTATACGTTATGGGTGGGTTAGATGCTACACCGGCCAGGACTAGTACGGTGTACATTTCTAAAATAGGTGCTAACGGCGAACCAAGCTTATGGCATCCAACAGATACTAACAAGACCAACTGGGTGTACTGGTTTCCGTCTACAGTAACTTTATCTACCGAGCGTAGCTATGCTTCGGCTTTGGCCTACAATAACAGGCTATATTTTATGGGCGGCCAGACGAACGCAGCGTCAGGTGGGGTAACAACAGTCGAATACGCCGATCTTAAACCAACAGGTGCCTTTAGTAGCTGGACAACCACCGGTATGGTTGCGCTACCATCTGCCAGGCATAATCATACAATGCAAGTCTACAATGACTACATGTACCTTATAGGTGGTAACAGCAGTGGTACGCTGCAAAGTAGTGTTCAGTATATAAAAATGGCTAGCGACGGTACCATGACTGGTAGTTGGGCAAGTACTACTTCTTTTGCCACAGCCCGAATGGCATGGGGGGGCACCATTAGTACTATATGGGGTGGTTACATATATATTGCTGGTGGCTGCACTGCTATTAATGGTAGTGGCTACTGTACAACCATAGCAAGCGATGTTCAGTTGGCTAGCATTAATGCTGACGGTACGGTAACCGACTGGAATGTAATTGCAGGGGTAACTAGTGCAAGAATTGGCTATGGTTTAGTGGGTTGGCGCAATACGTTGTACGGCATAGGCGGCTGTACTGCCCAAAATGCTACAACAGGTGCTTGTACCACAACAGCTACCCTAACGCAGTACGGTGTTATAAAAACAGATGGCGAGGCAAGTACGGTTAGCAACACGGTTGCAAGTGGTACAGCACCTTGTAGCGGTGGTGTGCCCTACGATTGTGATATGCCACCTGAGGGTACAGGTAGTGCACAGGGTGGACGTATGTCGGGCGGAACAGTTATTAATAACGGCTATATTTATTATGTTGGTGGCTGTACTGCCGTTAATAATGCAAGTATCTGTTATACAGGTAATGCTAGCAAAACTACTGACAATATTTCCTACGCTTCTATTGCAGTAGACGGAACATTGGTGGCGCCAGCTACTTGTGCGGGGTCCAGTTATGGGGCCTGGTGCATAGAAAATACAAATACACCTAACAGTTCAAATGGTTTGGCTGGTTTTGGTATCTCGGTATTTAACAACGTTATATATGTCGTTGGGGGTACCGATGGTACGGCGTGGCAGGCCAATATTTGGCGTAGTACATTAGGTTCAGATGGCAGGCCGGGGGCATGGACGTCGCAAACCTATGCAAGCGTTGGGCTTGGTTCATATAGCGGCTATCAGTATGTATTTACAAGGGCCAACCCAAGCTCTGCTAGTACATACCCTGGTAACTTATACGTAATTGGTGGTTGCGGCGGATTAACTGCAGCTACATCTGGGCTTGACTGTTCAGCAGTGCAGTACACAACCGTTTATAAGTGCAATATAAAAACTGATGGCAGCCTAGAGATTACCACTAACACTTGCACAACTACTGGTCAGCTACAAATAGATGCCGAGCCATTAACGGGTGGCAATCAAGGTTTGGGAGTGATGGCTGGCACGGTGTATGCCAACTATATATATCTAATTGGTGGTCAAAGCCCAAACGAAACAGAACGCGGCGCTGTTATATACGCTAAAATTGATAACAGCAATAATATTGTAGCGGTTAGTGGTGGTATTTGGCAGACATCTACCAATTCACTTAGCCCTGTACGTAAAAGGGGTGTAGCATTCGGGTATAATGGCTATATATATGCCCTGGCAGGTTATAACGTAGGCGGCGGTGGGTCATTAAACGATCTTTTGTTTGCCAAAGTTAACGTAAGCGATGGCAGTATAGGTGCTTTTACAACATCACAGGTAACAGTTAATGCACGTTGGGACCTAAGGGCCGTAATTAATAAT
>JAYUWM010000053.1:0-5615 GCA_043753565.1 bacterium | reverse complement strand
CCGTCAACTAAACTTCGTAGTGTGTCTTCTTTGTCTAATTCAAATATAACTAGTGGCATGCCATGTTCCATAGCAAGCCCCATTGCAGCCTTATCCATTACGGCTATATCTGGGTTTTCTACTGCTTGCTGGTAGCTTAGGGTTGTGTACTTTTTAGCATCATCAAACTTAGAAGGGTCTTTATCATAAACACCGTCTACTTTGGTGCTTTTTAGCACTATGTCGCAGCCAAGTTCTAGCGCTAAACTAACTGCCGCAGTATCTGTTGTTAAGTAGGGGCGGCCAATACCGCCTGCCACTATAACAACGCGGCCTTTTTGCAGATGCTTTTCGGCCAGTCGGTGCACAAATGGCTCGGCCACTTGTTCGGCAAATATGTTGCTAAGGCAACGTGTAGTCAGACCTTGGGTTTCAAATATATCTGTAATGGCTAAGGCATTCATCATGGTGCCCAGCATACCCATATGGTCGGCTGTTACACGCTTAATGCCGTGGCCAGCAATTTGGGCGCCGCGCACGTAATTGCCGCCACCAACCATAATTACTACTTGGCAACCACTGACTACTACCTTTTTGATTTCTGCTGCCAGCCAGGCGGCCCTTTCGGGGTCTAGACCACTATCAAACTTGCCAGCTAACTGTTCGCCAGATAGTTTAAGTAAAATTCGCTTGTAAGCCATTGCTAAAATTGTAGCACGCCGGTTAGGCTTTGCTGCTGAAAAAAACAGACGCTTAAAACAATTATTATCACGCTAAAAACTGCTACAATATCCCCATGAAGTTATATTCTTGGAACGTTAATGGCATTAGGGCAGTTTGGAACAAAGGATTGTTTCAGGATTTTGTAGCCAAACACGACCCAGATGTAATATGTTTGCAAGAAACAAAGGCCCAGCCCGACCAAAGCCCAGTAGACCTACCAAACTATAAAGAATACTGGCACAGTGCCGAAAAGAAGGGTTACAGCGGTACAGCAATCTTTAGTAAGATAGAACCTACGCAGATACAAAACGGCTTTAGCGACGTAATCCAAAAAAAATACAACTTTACCGATAGCTTTGGCGATACCAGCCGCGAGGGCAGGGTGCTAAGCGCCAAAATCGATGGCGTTTGGGTAGTTACTGTTTATACTCCTAACAGCAAAGATAAACTAGAACGCTTGTCGATGCGCTACAACGTTTGGGACAAGGCCTTTTTAGACCACCTGCAAGAACTTGAACAAGACGCCCCGGTATTAGCTTGCGGTGATTTTAACGTTGCCCATAACGAGATTGACTTAGCAAAACCTAAAGAGAACGTTGGTAAACACGGCTTTACTAATGAAGAACGCGCCGGTTTTAATAATTTTACTAACGTTGGTTTTGTAGATACCTTTAGGGCTCAATATCCTGATAAAACCGAAGCCTACACCTGGTGGACAGCTTGGGGCGGCGCTAGGCAGCGTAATGTTGGTTGGCGTATTGACTACTGGCTAGCATCAAAATCCCTGGCTGCAAATATCACAGATGCGGCCATCCACGCCGAAGTTATGGGCAGCGATCATTGCCCAGTAAGCATACAAATAGCCATCTAAAGCAGCGCTAACATTTTGTTGATTAAATATTATAATATTGTTATAATAAATGCATGACTATACAAACTACTCAAAAAATCATCAAAGTCGGCTCTAGCCTTGCTGTTACTATTCCTGCAAAACAGGTAAAGGCTATGCGGATTGGCCCTGGCAGTATGGTTAAAATTACAGTCGAGGCCGTCGAAACTGACCTAAATGCGCAAGAAGCCTACAAGCTGTTCAAAAAACAATACGGCGAAACGCTAAAGAACCTTTCACAGCGCTAATCTTAAGATGATTAAGTATCTTAACATCGAAGACATCTTGCAGCTACACTTTAATATTATAGAAGAGTACGGCGGAGCGCATGGTATCCGTAGTGAAGAGCGCCTACAATCGGTTATTGAAGCACCTCAACTTACAGTATTCGGGGCAGAACAATACACCGGCCATTACAATAAGGCCGCAGTATATATACGTAATATAATTGGCGACCACCCGTTTGTAGATGGCAACAAACGCACGGGTATAACAAGCGGATCGGTATTTTTGCTAACGAACGGATATAAACTTACTGCCACGCCCAAACAACTTGAGGATTTTGCGGTAAGTATTGCCGTAGATAAACTAGCTATTGAAACAATTGCAGGCTGGTTGCAAAGCAATAGCGTTATAATAGGTGTATGAGCAGGCAATTCGCAGCATTTGATATAGACGGAACAATTGTACGCAAAACTTTGCTGCAGCTAATTGTTAAAGAATTTGTTAACCGTGGGCAGATTGACGGCGCCATTGCGGGTGACATTGAACGCTTTTTGCACGACGGCAGGCAGCGTATAACAGATGATAATTTTGGCGAATACATGAAGATGGGGCTAGATATGCTTATTAAGCACAGTGGCGGCACGCTTAGCCTTGCCCGTTACCACGAAGTTGTAGATGCCGTTGCAAATTCGCTAAATTCTACTACCTATGTTTATACACGCCAGCTTATAGATACGCTTAAAAAGAACGGTTTTTACCTCATTGCCATTTCTGGTTCGGAACAGTATGCAGTACAAGCAGTTTCCAAAGCACTCGGTTTTGATACTTGCGCAGCACATATTAAATATGTAGATGATGGCACTAACCTAACAGGTGAGATGACAAAGTTTAGTGCTAATAAAGATCAAATATTGCAAAGTATAATTACCCAAAACAACCTAAACACCAAAGGTAGCATTGCGGTAGGCGACACAAGCAAAGACATTCCTATGTTTAGCATGGTAGAACAACCTATTGTTTTTAATCCCAACCAGGAACTTTTTAGTGCTGCCCGGGAAAAGGGTTGGATGGTTGTAATTGAACGTAAAGATGTAATTTACGGCATGCAGATGCTAAACGGACAATACGTGCTAAAATCAGTCAACGTATGAGCGATTTTTGGCAACAACAAACAGATAAACCACTTTTTGCAGATATTCTATGGGCCAGGCCCGAAAATAAGGGCCAGGCCGGCAAGTTATTGATAATAGGTGGCAATAAGTTTGGTTTTGCAGCGCCAGCCGAGGCCTACGCAGCGGCCGATAGTTCTGGGGCGGGATCTTTACGCGTACTTATGCCCAATGCCCTAACCAAAGTTATTGGCGGCAGCGTACCAGACGCATATTACGCACCCACTAACCCAAGCGGCAGCTTTAGTAAACTAGCACTCGATAGCATGTTAGTGCACGCCGCGTGGGCAGAATACGTTTTAGTAGCCGGCGACCTAGGCAAAAATAGCGAAACATCTGTACTGCTTGATAGTTTTACCAAAAAGTATGTAGGCCCGCTTTGTATTACTAAAGACAGCGTGGATTACTTTATACTGGCCCCCACAGACCTACTGCAGCGCGCAAACACCACAATAGTTGCATCATATGAACAACTGCAAAAAATAGGCCAGCACAGTGGCTGTACAACGGCCCTAACCTTTGGTATGCCAGCACCCGTGGTGGCCGAATGGCTACACAACTACACATTAGACAAACAGCCGCTTATTGTTACTTACCATAACGGCCAACTTTTTGCAGCGCACAAGGGCCAAGTTGTCTCGCAACTAGATAAAACCTACACCGAAAAAATCTGGCGTGTTGCTGTAGCCGCAAAGGCCAGTGTATTTGCCATGCAAAACCCTAGCCAACAACTGCAGTCTGTAGTTACAAGCTGGTTATAAACGCAAATTAAATTCTATAGAATTAGCTTTTTTATATAAGATTTCGTTGTATAGTATATTCAAATGTCTAACACAACTAGAATACACGACAGCCACACTCAGTTTAAAAAGTTTACTGTACACTCCCCAGGCTATAAAAAGAATCAATTTCTAGGTTCTACAAACTGGAATGTAAAACATGCCGCATACGATTCTATGCACGGCGAAAGTGGTCATAACGAACCGCTATTTTTAGCAAGGGCAGCCTTCGAACTATCAGCTGGTGCGCCAAACGTAGTTGTATCAGATAGGTTATTGCTTGAATCTATTGCACATGCCCAAAATGCTAAGATGCACACAGGTAAGCAAAGCCCTGCTAGATCAATATCTGTTGATATGTTTGTTGCAAACCTTCCGCTTATGGCCGCGGTACACTTATACAATCAGCACCCTCCCGCAAAGGCAATAGATAAAGCTAGGCGTGCCGGAGTAGCGTCACTACAAGAAAACCTACCAAATGTTACACTAACTGGTCCAGAAAGTAGGGACTACGTTGGTGCAGCAGCAGAACTGGGTGCATTAGTTATGCTACAACGCTTCTGTCTAGAACAGCTTGATGGTAGTCAGTGGACACCGTTACCTGCACTAATTTCAGAAAATTGCGATAGTAGGTCTGGTAGCTCACAGAATAGTAATTGGGATTTATCTGTCTACACTGGCGACGATATGCAGTTAACTTATGCTGCTCAGATTAATTACGGTTGGCAAGTACCCCGTAGTTACCATGAAGCAATAGCTGTAGTAAACGTAAAAACTGCTCTTGTTTTAGGCAAAGAAAAAGAATACAGAACATCAAGGCTCACAGCAGAGCTTGCTGCTTCGCATAGGCAATATCCTGACATTATGTCGGCACGCAACCTTGACGCACGTACGGATATACTCATGGATATTATAGAGCCACCTTTAGCGGCGTAAGTAAACAAGCAATAAAATAGACTCTATTGCAATAGAGTCTATTTTATTTGGTGGGCAAGGAGGGACTTGAACCCTCACAACCTTGCGATTACAGGATTTTGAGTCCGGCGCGTCTACCATTCCGCCACTCGCCCAAGGGGTAATTTTACTGGCTAATTATACCGTAAAAATGGCCATAGGGCAAAATAGTAAGGGATACCCGCCTTGGGTAAACAAGTTTGCCATGTAGGTCTGATTTGGCTGAGCCAAAAGTTAGTTTTGTCTTGCTGAATCGTATCTGTAGATACGATGATGTAAGAAAAATAGCTTTGGGCCAGTCAAGCAGGCATACAGGGTATGGTTGTTTGCCTAAGTCGGGTATAATAAACTTAAGTATAATTACACTATGGCAGACCAACCACTACCCAATAAAAATGATTTTGTATTACAGCCGCTAAATAATGACGTGCCTACTGCTAGTACGCCAATTTCACAGCAAACCCAAGGGCAAGTTTTCCAACTAGAAGAACTACGCAAACAGATTGAAGAAATCAACAGCGCTACGCCTGCCCAAGTTAGCGCAAATTCAAACCCAACTGTAATACAAGCCAACCAGCAGCACTTTACTGAAGATTTACCCATTACCCAACCACAAAAAAAGGCTGCGATTGCTATTGTGCGCGATAAGCTTGCCAAGCTATACGCCCGTGAACCAGACGCAACAGATGAAGCCATAGAAGCGTATGCTGTGAAAGGCCACCGTAGCAAACACCAAACTTACATGTATAACCTCACTTCGTCTGGCAAAAGCCTGGCTCAAATTCAGGTAGAATGGCATGAATATTACGCAGCGCTACCTGACTCCGAAAAACACGAAGTATGGCAAGAGTTTTACAAAACAAACGAACATCAGCAGCAACATAAAGCTGCCCCTGT
>JAYUWM010000052.1:0-5806 GCA_043753565.1 bacterium | reverse complement strand
TCTTGGTAGATAGGCAAAAATATCGGTACTACCTCGTGCCTGCCATCAAATGCAAAGTAACTGCGCCAAAATTGATGGCCGTCTTCTACAATCGTACGGGTAGACCAAAAATTTGTACGTATTAGCGCATCAAGCGGTTGGGCGTGAGCACTAAAATTACGTAACATATGTGGACGCAGACCCTGCACTAACATCCAAAAACTATTACTAGTAGCAATGACGCGCATTAGTGCCGGCACATCCCATATGTTGTTAGTAAACATAGGGATTGGTTGGAATGATAAATAACTGGGGTCGTGGCACACACTGTATACATAAGTTAGGCCCGCCAAGTACTGGGGGTGCGGTCGGTTATCTGCATCAAGCGTAGTAACCAAAACTTGTGTGGGATCGATATTCTTTTGCTGGATAAATTGCTGCAAGCGCCTACCGGTAAAGGTGATATTACCACCCTTACCTATTAGTTCATTTGGCATTTTATCTGGGTGCGCTACGGCTTCGGCGTACATAAAGTGGTCTTTATAGTCTGCCATTAATTGCTTAGCCTGGGCCGCAACTGCCGCGCCACCGCGTTCTTCGTAAGCAAGCATCAAGATAACTTTTTTAGGGTCGTAATCACTGTTTAATACGGCTTTTATTGTCGGTTCTAGCACTTCACGGGCTTCGTTCCAGGTGGCAATAATGACGGCGTGCACAACATCACGTGGGCGGATTCCATTTGGCGCATCTGCCAACCTATTTAAGTTGTTAGCGTGCCAAACTGGCGCGTTACTACACTCAAGCCTGCCCTTTACTACGTCATCGATTAAGCCTTGCCAGTTGACCTTTTCGTGCTTTTTTAAGGTGCCAAAGCCCTGCAATACACGCACATTTAAGGCCAACGCTTTAAAAAACCATAGCAATAGGTATGCAACCATCAAATAGGCGGCTAAACGTACATTAACAACTGCTAAAATAAACGGCAAAATCAGTATAGACCACGTGATCATGCCTGGTAACATTTCAAAAAACCTATAGCTGCGTTTTCGTTCGCTTACTAGTGGGATCTCGAACTGCTTCACAGGCTTAACTTACCCTTAACAATGCATCGGTAACAATAGGTGTTAGTAGCAAAATAAATGTGGTCAGCGCCAAAACTACAATCGACATATGGCGCCTATGTGCATACATACGTATAGCAAGCACCCAACTAAAGGCGTACTGCAGTGCTGCAAACAAGGCGATTAACTGAATTTCAGTGGTAGAACCCTGCTTAAAGGCGCTAATACCCAGGTTACTGCGGTACTGAACAATACGCGTGGTTGCCTCGGCTGGGTCTACGCGCAGCACAATGTATAGCACCGCAAACAAGGCTAAAACCGAATTAACGGTTAGCAATATAAGTACTGTTTTATCATGAAAAAAATGTTTAGGTATATGCATATTATTTTTGCTACTGCCAAGCAGTGTATCAAAGTGTATTATAGCAGATTGACGTGCTGTCCGCCCTGGGTAGCTAGTCGTTTATCAAACGTAACAAGTTGATTATTGTAGTCTTTAGATTCAGCAGCTGCATAACAATCTACAATGCTAAGTGCCGGGTGTTGCCCATAGCGCTGAACTGTTTCTAGTAAAAAACGAGTGTTATATATAACATTGGCAAATCCCAAAAAATTAACTACAAGAGTGCATACATCACTGCGCCCCAGCATATAAACTTTTTCTAGCACATATATTACCTCAACCACAATTACATCTGTAACATATACCTGACTATCTTGAATTATCTTTGTTGCTTTTTGGGTTTGCGGCGGTACATCGTTTAGCAAAAAACGCAGGACTACGTTTGTATCTAGGCTAATCATTACTGTTAGCAGACCACGCTTTGGCTGCAGCTTCGCGCAGCGCATCACCAGACAAGCCTTTTAGGTGGTTCGGTATATTACTGGTTATACTTGAACGCAATGCTTCGAAGGCATTAGGGTCGGTACCTGCATCAAGTACTACTTGGTTGTTTGCGTTAAGCGATACAGTTAATTTTTGGCCAGTTTTTAGGCCCATAGCCTTACGCAATGGTGCTGCGATGGTTACAGTGCCTTTACTTGTTACTGTAGTGTTGTATGTCATGTATTACATTTTACGTTTTGTAATACGTTTTGTCAATTTCTTACGTGGTGCGGGTGGCGGGAGTCGAACCCGCGTTTTATCCTTGGGAAGGATACATAATAGCCGTTATACGACACCCGCGCTGGAGCCACCTGCCGGGATCGAACCGGCGACCTTTACGTTACGAATGTAACGCTCTACCAACTGAGCTAAGGTGGCAACAACAGAGGTTATTATAGCAAAGTATATGGTTTGCAGCACTGAAATGATGATTGTTGCGCATAACAGCGTGGCGCCAACCTTCAGCTTGCATTTTCACCCCTGTTTTGGTATTATTTAATTCATTGCGCAGTGCTTAATGCTGCTGCACAGTATAACCGAGGGCTCGTAGTGAAGCGGTTATCACGCCTCCCTGTCACGGAGGAGATCGCCGGTTCGATCCCGGTCGAGCCCGCCAAATAAAGTGCCCCTGCTTGTCAGGGGTATTTTATTTGGTAAGTATTTGAACTAGCATTGAATCACAGACTAACGCCACATGGAGTGACGTAATATAGATGCCGCTCTATCAGTCAAATATTCTTCGATAATAATAATTTCTTCGTTAAAAGTAGCAGCAACGGCATTAACAAGCACTCCGTGTTCAGCAAGTACCTGTAGTGGGTAGCTTAGTCCGCCTATCTCTGTTTTATTTGTAGTTTCACGGCTTACAATAAGCGCAGACAAACTAAGATCTGATTTTTTACTTACAAATATTCCGTCTACTAGTTTTTCGGCATACAACTCTACGCTAGTTTCGTTTGGTATTACTAAAATAAATGGCCTATCTATTGCATCATTTTTGTATATATCAGCCAGGTAGGCATACAAACGAGCTGTGTCTTGCACGCTGTACATCGCAACCCTAGACACAACCCTAACCCCCCTCAAACGTCCAATCAGACTATAAAGTTTATCTTTATCTCGGTGATGTAGCCGCTGTAAGCTAACGGCTATTGCCCCGGTACTTACTTTTTCGCCGATACGCTGTGATATTTCAGGTTCTATAGTGCGTGACAAGGCCTTATAATTTACGACACCTTGTCTTAAAAATTTAGATAAAAACGGATACTCTTTCATAAATTCTTCAACATGGCTACTGATGTTTTTCATACATTGTATTGTATCATATGATACAACTTTGCACATTTTGTCGCGATTTTGTAAACATTTTGCGTGCTGATTTGTACCTGCAATACTTATAAAAAAGGAGAAGCAATCATATGCCCAGCAATAACATATCGCCAGAACTATGCCGTAATGTCATTAACACATACGTAACCCCTGTGTTTGTCGCATGCCTTACCGATAAGCCTACGGATCCAACATTTGGGAGGCGTGACGGTAGCTTACTTATACTAAATGTACCCAGTGGTAATGTGCTAGAGCATGCCCTGGCACATGCGCTGCCAGACAAGTCATTTTACAATGATTTTGTAGTGTACGAACACACTTGGGGCAGCGATCCAACGGGTGTCGAACAGGTTAAAGATGGTACCTTTACTTTAAAGGCCCTACAAAAAGCATATGGTACTTTTTGCATGGGCGTTGACTATGAAACAGTATTACAAAATGATCCTGAATTTGTTGATACTATGGAGCTCATTAAGTTTCCTGGTGCGGTCATAAGAAACGTTTCTCCATTTATGCTTGCCAACGGTAATCAGGAGCTTATTGCTTCGTATTCTGGGCTATATTGGTGGCACGATAGCATGCTGGCAAGCATGGCGCTTGATGGGATAAAAGCCGAGCTAAATCGTATCCAAAGCTAGGCGTTATTGGTGCCTAAACATTGCTTTAATATCATTTATTTATCTAGCAAGTTTGTTATATTTGTGTTGTGTTCTATTGGGATTTAAGCAATGCGATATGATCCTAGACTGTACAGTGTACGATACGTAACTTGCAATCATGGCAACAAGGTTCTATTATTAATAAGTACAACAAACAGTAATTTCAAAAAAGCGCGCCCAAGGTTAATTAAATTTTAATTAAGGAGAACCGCAATGAAGAAATTATCAATTTATGCAAAGCACACAGCCCTGACAGGGGCTTTTTTTGTATTTGCAGTAACGTTTTTGCTAGGAAGTACTCCAAAAGCCCTAGCTTTAAGCGACAACACTTGGTGGGGAAAGTGTTCCGGCAGATTCACGGTCGGCTCTGTGTACTTCGGTGGCAGTAGAGTAACGGCATATGGTTGCAGTAACGGTTACTTCTTTACAAATACAGGTTCCAGCAGATACGGCCAAGTTTTCGCTTCTATTACCAGAGTTACACCTTACTATACCAACTTAATAAGTAGAACATATGGGTATGGCGCCACAACAAACATGGTTTCTAAAGTAAACGGTGCAACATATGAGGTATTTGGCTACACACCTGATGGATCTAAGAGTTTCAGGTTCACTTGGTAACTTATTAAAACTAAATACAAAGACCCAACACATCATCCTGGCGCAGGCGCGCAGCCAGAGGAACCCCGCCCTAGAGCGGGGTTCCAGATTTTATACTATATTCAAAAGGTAATATAGCCCGCCAAACAAAGAAGGTCACCTAGCGTGGTCCTTTTTATTGAGGCTACCGGTTCCCGCCCCACTGCTGCAATAAATGATTGATAAAATAATAATTTTGGTAAGATATATATCATGCACAATTACTGTAAAACCTGCCCGAATCAATACACCGAGGTGTGTGCCCTGCCCAGCATGCCCGACCGTGCGGCTAAACGCGGCGAAATTATTTGGGCTGTACTTGTTGAGAGCCTTGCACGTACTGGTGCTGCTACGCACGGTGTGAGTTTAGGCTTTGATACAACAGGTTTAATATCCACATCTGTAGAGCAAATGGATATAATACACGTCCCTGCCGAGGCCTGCGTATGGCTAGAAAAGTTGGAAGAAACTAGCTAGCTAACAGGGGTTTCAGGGTCTTGTTGATCGGCTAGTGTATCTTGCGGCGCCTGTGCTATTGCAGCAGGCTGGTTATCAGTATCTGGCAAAGTTTGGGCTGTTTCAACTACAGGCGTTGCGGTAAGCGTTTGCGTCTGAACACTCTGTTGCATGTAGCTATGCATATCTACTACGTTTTTTTGGGCTGCAACATGCGCTGGGTCATAATTAACAGTTTGTGGGTCAGCACCGTGCGCTAAAGGCTGCATCATACCTGCACCAACATGCGCTTTGTAAACGTTGTGGGCCTTTTTGTGCCTAATTATCATAAACACTGCCACGCCGGCACCAAGCAGTAGTACAACAGCACCCACAATAGCCACAACTATAGGGAAATCTTTAACATCTTTGCCCTCGCTAATATTTTGCTTAGCAGCGGCTGCGAATTGATCAACCCTAGGGTGGGATGGATACAAATTTTTAACGCTGGCTAATGTTTTAAGTGACTTAGTGTAGCGTGCGCTATTAAACTGGTTGAGGGCTTTTTGCCATTCAATTTGAGTTTTGCTAACACTGCTAATTGCTACCGAGGATACACCTGCAAGATCTACTAAATCTTTAATATCGCGCACGTAGTTGTAGGTGCTATCACCGACTTTTGCAGCAGTATAAGTAGATATCCCCATGACCTCGCCGTTGTCGTTAAAAGCTGGGCCTCCACTGTTACCATGGCCAATAAGCGTGTCAGTTTCTATTAGTTTTTTGTCACTGCCTAAGGCGTTTTTAATGGATGACAC
>JAYUWM010000051.1:0-5932 GCA_043753565.1 bacterium | reverse complement strand
CCATACGCTGGCGACGACGGTTGGGTAGACCCAACCTTAATTAAAATGAAAAAATGCATGGACGGCGAAATGCCAGCAGTTGGCACAGCTGCTATGGGGGGCGAATGCGATTTTTGCGCTTATGCTCGGTCCCGCACAATGCTTACGCTAAACGCAATCAAAAAAACAAAATAAAGCTGTTATCTGCTTACAGCCGGATGTATACTATAGTTAATGATAGACATACAAATACTCCGAGATAACCCAGAACTAGTTTCCAAAAAATCTGCCCAAAAAGGCTATCCCATAGATGCAGATAAGATTTTAAAATTAGATGCTGCTCGCAAAGAGCTTTTATCACAGGTAGAAAGTTTACGTGCTAAGCGTAACGAAATCAGCAGCCGTGCATCAGGTGGCAAGCCTTCTGAAAGTGACATTGCCGAAGGCAAGCAGCTAAAGAATGAGCTTTCAGAAAAAGAAGATAAACTTGCAGGTATAGACGAAGAATATACAACGCTACTTAAAAAAATACCAAACATGCCGCTTGATAGTGTACCTGTTGGTTCAACCGAAGAAGAAAACGTCGAAGAAAAAGTAGTCGGCGAAAAGCGAAAATTTGATTTCGAGCCAAAACCACATTGGGAAATATTAGAACCACGCGACATGTTAGATAAACATCGTGCTGCCAAAATATCTGGTAGCAGGTTTGCGTATCTAAAAGGCGATATTGTGCAGTTGCAGTTTGCAATAGTACAGTTTGTATTAACAACGCTAGGTGACCATAATATTATTGCTAAGCTAATTGCAGATAATGAACTATCGTTGGCAGACACGCCTTTCACACCTGTTATTCCGCCGGCAATGTTGCGCACCGAACCTTACAAGGCGTCGGCTCGTTTAGATGCAACTAATGTAACCTACAAACTTGAAAATGATGATTTGTGGCTTAATGCTAGTGCCGAACACACATTATGTACTATGTACTGGAACGAGATTTTACCTGAAGCTCAACTGCCAATTCGCTATATTGGGTATTCTACAAGTTTTAGGCGTGAAGCAGGTACGTACGGCAAAGATACCGAAGGTATCATACGCATGCATCAGTTCGACAAACTAGAAATGGAGGTGTTTAGCACCGCTGGGACTGGTGCGGATGAACACAAGCTTATGGTTGCTGTTCAAGAATTTTTGGTGCAGCAACTACAGCTACCATATAGATTGTTAAAAAAATGTACTTTCGATATAGGTAAACCAAACGCTAGTGGTTTTGATATTGAATGCTGGTATCCTGGTCAAAACAAATACATAGAAACCCACACAGCTGACTTTATGACCGATTATCAGGCGCGCGATCTAAACATTCGTGTTAAAAAAGAATCTGGCAGTGAACTTGCGCATACCAACGATGCCACAGCTTTTGCATTGGGCCGTATACTAGCTTGTATAGTAGAAAACTATCAAACGGCCGATGGCCACATAATTGTACCCATAGCTTTGAGGCCATACATTAAAGGTAAGGAGGTGTTATGAAAATAGATATATCAGGTGTGCATATTGACCTTGTGGATGATCTAAAAAAGTATGTCACAAAAAAAGTTACCAAGCTAGAACGCTACGTGCCGCGGCAAGTTAAAGGTTCGGCCCACGTTATTGTTGTATTAAAAGAGTCACATGCTAAAAACAAGCGTCAGTTTACCTGCGAAATGACCATGATTTTACCAGGTGAGCGAATTACTGTTAGCGAAAACACGCTAAATATTTTTGCTGCAACAGATATAGCCGAGGCAACTATGCGTAACCGGCTTAAGAAATACAAAGAAAAACATGTTTCGCAGCGGGCTGGCCACAAAGAAAAAAAGGTGCGTGTCTTTTTAGGTAAAATTCTGTCGCGCTAGTATAGGTGTTTAAGGTATACTATAACCTGAATGACAGTTCACGGGTGGATGAACATTAGCTGTGCTAATAAGCATATCTATAATGTCAAAATATAACACCTTTAAGGATGACCAAAACACATGAATAAAACGCTCAAGCGTGTCCTCGGCGATCCGCAAATCAAAACACTTAAACGCCTTACAAAGCGTGTTGCCGCAATAAATATCCTAGAAGATAAATACAAAGCAATGTCTGACACGGATCTTGCTGCACAAACAGATATTTTGCGAACACGCTTGCAGGGCAAAGACACTCTAGATAGCATTTTGCCAGACGCATTTGCTATTGTCCGCGAGGCATCACGGCGTGTTTTAGGTATGCGACACTTTGATGTTCAGCTTATTGGTGGAATGGTGTTACACGAAGGTAAAGTAGCCGAAATGAAAACCGGCGAAGGTAAAACCCTTGTTGCAACGTTGCCTATGTATCTAAACGCTATAACTGGTAAGGGCGCTCACCTAGTTACAGTAAACGACTACCTAGTGCAGCGTGATGCTGGCTGGATGGGCCAGATTTATGCATTCTTGGGCTTAAGCGTAGGCGTTATTATTCCAGAACAATCTTTTATTTATGATACGAGTTTTAATAACAAAGATCACGAAGATCCGCGTTTTATACACCTTAAACCAGCTACTAGGCAAGAAGCCTACAGGGCAGATATTACCTATGGCACCAACAACGAATACGGTTTTGATTACTTACGCGACAACATGGTACGCGAGATAGATCAATTGCGTCAGCGCGAACTTAACTATGCCATTGTTGACGAAGTCGACAGTATTTTAATCGACGAGGCCCGCACACCGCTTATTATTAGTGCTAGCGCTGCTGCTAGTGGTAGCGCTTATGCACAGTTCGCAAAACTATCTCGCCAGCTAAAAAAAGATACTCATTTTACCGTAGACGAAAAACAACGTTCGGTTGTATTAACAGATGACGGCGTAGAATTTATAGAAAAAGCTTTAGGTATTGCTAACCTATACGACACTGCTAACATCCGCACAATTTACCACCTAGACCAAGCACTAAAAGCTCATGGTCTTTTCAAACGTGACAAAGACTACGTTGTTACAAAAGACGGCGAAGTTGTTATTGTTGACGAATTTACTGGTCGTTTACTAGCCGGCAGGCGCTATAACGAGGGTCTACACCAAGCCATCGAGGCCAAAGAGGGCGTTAATGTGCAAGAAGAATCTATGACGCTTGCAACAATTAGTTTCCAGAATTATTTTAGGTTATACAAAAAACTATCAGGCATGACAGGTACCGCTCACACCGAAGCCGAAGAATTCCACATGATCTATAAGTTAGATGTAGTAGAAATTCCTGCAAACCGCAAAATATCACGTATTGATAGGTCTGACCGTATTTACCGCACCGAACTCGGTAAATTTAAAGCCATAGCCAAAGAAGTAAAACTTCTACATACCAAAGGTCAACCAGTGCTACTCGGTACAGTTAGTATCGAAAAAAACGAACTTCTAGCTAGCTTACTTAAAAAAGAAGGTATACCTCACCAAATTTTGAATGCTAAAAACAACGAGCGCGAGGCTAAAATTGTAGCCGCAGCTGGGCGCAAGGGTTCTGTAACGCTAGCAACCAACATTGCTGGCCGTGGTACAGATATTGTTTTAGACGAAGATGTTAAAAAACTAGGCGGCTTGTTTGTACTGGGTAGTGAACGCCACGAATCACGCCGTATTGACAACCAGTTGCGTGGTAGGTCTGGCCGTCAGGGTGACCCAGGTGAATCTCAGTTCTTTGTTAGCACCGAAGACGATTTAATGCGTATTTTTGGTGGCGAGCGTATAGCAAGCGTCATGAACCGCCTAAAAATTGATGACGAAATTCCTATTGAAAACCGTGTAATAAGTAAAAGTCTTGAATCTGCTCAAAAAAAAGTTGAAGGTTTTAACTTCGATATGCGTAAAAACGTCGTGCAATACGACGATGTTATGAACCGTCATCGTAAAGCTACATATATTATGCGCCGCGAAATTTTGCACCAGGCCCAAGTTGGTGGACGTATTAAAGAATTTATCAAAGATGAAGCCCGGGCACTTGTTGAATCGCCAGAATCATTACAACGCGGTTTTGACACCGTTGTTGCCGACGTGTTCCCGTTTGACGATAGCCAACTAGATAAACTGTTTAGCCAACCAGCAAACAAGTTTCAAAAATCACTAGAAACAGACGCCCTTGAAGCCTATAAAGACCGCGAAGAAGTATTTGGCAGTGAAATTATGCGCAAAGTTGAGCGCGATATTTACCTTCAAGTACTTGATAATTTATGGATGCAACACCTAGAAAACATGGATCACTTGCGTGAGGGCATTCACTGGATTTCTGTTGGTCAACGTGATCCATTGGTTGAATACCGACGCCAAGGTCAGCGTTTGTTCGAGAAAATGCAGCAAGACTTACGCCATGAAGTACTTAAAAGTCTGTTTAGCGCCGAGCCTGCAAACTTCGATGATCTAGATCAACCCATCGAAACCGAACTAACACGCGCAGCACGCGGGTCGGTAGATAACGCCGATAAAATATTGGATGCAACCGAATTTGAAGAAGACGATTTTGTTACTGCAAAATCTGCCAGCATAGCCGAAGCTAAAAAACATAACATCAAAAAAAAGTCACGCAAAGCCGAACGTACCCGTAAAAAAACCGCTCGCAAAAGGCGTTCTTAAAGCCTTAAGATTGGCAACGTAAAATGAAACATACAGTTAACGAACTTACTTTAAAAAACGGCCTTAAAACATTGGTTTTACAGGTACCAGATGCGCCCGTTATAGCCTGCGAAATTAGCTTCAGGGCTGGTGAATTTTTGCTTACCCGTAACAAGTGGGAAACGGCCCACATAATGGAACACATGATGTTAGGTGCTAATGGCGACTTTGCTACCTCGCGTGAATTCCAGGCAACGCTTGAAAAAAACGGAGCCTACAGCAACGCCAGCACGAGTGTGTACGACATAACCTACGAAATCGAAAGTGCCCATTTTGATACAGAGCGTGTGCTGGATTTACTTATCGGCGCTATGCAAAAACCTATTTTTAAAGCCAACGAATTCAAAGCTGAATTTGGTAACGTTGCCGAAGAACTAGAGGGTAGATCTAACAACCATTTCAGAACTCTTAATATTGCAATTCGCGCAGCCCAGGGCCTATATAGTGTTAGCGATACCGAACGCGTAGACCTAATGCAGCACGTTTCAAAAGATGACGTTCGTGCCCACTACAATACTACCCATAGCATAGATAACGCTAGGTGTATTATCGCCGGCAACGTTACAAAAGATCATTTAAACGTGCTAGCAAAGCTTAAATTTGATTGCGATATTAAACATATAGATATGCCCGTCGAAATTCCTAAACAAGCCAACGCCCCTCTAGTAATTACTAAAAAAGATGTGCCAAATTACTATTTTTACATTGATATGTATGCAAACAAGCGCCTAGACCAGCGTGAGCGTGATTCCTTAGGTGTACTAAGTATATTACTAACAGAAACCCTGCATTCGCTATTATTTGGTGCCGCCCGCGAAAAAGGTTTGGTATACGCTATGGGATCTGGGCAACAGCACATTAAAAGTTATTCTAGTTTTTGGCTAGGCGCACAAGTTAGTAAAAAAAATGCCGTAGAACTTTTTAATCTAATTGCAGATATGGTAGGCCATATTACAAAAAACGGTGTTACAGCCAAAGATTTACAGGCTGCTAAGTTGTATATGTTGGGCAACCACGAACGTTCAGCTCAGACTGTTAGGTCACTACTTTCTCGCTACAGCGCACCATATTTTAGGGATGATGTAATCGCTAACGAACTTGGTTACGACCAACGAATTCTAGCAGTTACAAACGATGACATTAAAAATGCACTTAAAACTGTGCTAAGCGGCCCATGGATGCTTGGACTTTTAGGTGATGTACCGCCACAACATGCAGCGCAGCTATATGACATACTAAAGCCAGTTTTTGCCGACTGATTTACTTTGGACAATAAAAAGCGGGTATAC
>JAYUWM010000050.1:0-6074 GCA_043753565.1 bacterium | reverse complement strand
TGTCGAAAAAGCACAAAAACAAGTTCAAAAAGAAGTTATGCATGCAGCCGAAGATGCAGCCCGTGAAGTCGGTATTGTTGGTATTCCTAAAGAGGTTTTACAGTTACTTGGCGAACTTAAATACCGTACAAGTTACGGCCAAAACGTACTTAAGCACAGCACCGAAATGGCACATATGGCCGGTATTATAGCCGAACAGCTCGGCGTTAATGTAAAAACTGCAAAATATGCTGCACTTATACACGATATGGGTAAAGCACTTACCCACAAAATGGAAGGCAAGCATCACCACATCAGTGGCGAAATGGCCCGCAAGTATGGTGTACCAGAAGAAGTTTGCCTAGCTGCCGAACAACACCACGACGATGTTGAGGCAACAAGTGTCGAAGCGATTATTATACGCGTTGTAGATGCGATTAGTGCCGCCCGCCCAGGTGCACGTAACATTAGCGCCGAAAACTTTGCTGAGCGCATGCGTGACCTAGAAAATGTTGCCGTTCAGTTTAAGGGTGTAGACAAAGCATATGCTATTAGCGCTGGCCGCGAAGTACGTATCTTTGTACGCCCAACCGAGATGGATGATTTAGGTGCAATCAAGCTTGCACGCGATGTTGCAACAAAAATCGAAAGCACAATGCAGTACCCTGGTACTATCAAAGTTAATGTTATTCGCGAGACTCGAGCTATAGAATTCGCTAAGTAACAAACTCACAAAAAGTAAAAAGCTCCTAGCGATAGGAGCTTTTTAGTTGGTCGGGGATAAAGGACTCGAACCTTCGACCTTGCGGTCCCAAACCGCACGCGCTAGCCAACTGCGCCAATCCCCGTAATTAAGTCATACTAGATTATACCTGAGAAGTGTTAATTTGGCAATTATGACAGCAGTTTCAATGTATTTTTATCGGCGCTAGGGTACAATGATTTATATGACTTTTGCCTTACTTGCACTATTGTTCGTAGGACTATTACTAGTGGTTTCAGAGGTGCTGTGGCGTAAAAAGATAATAGCGGGCGAATACGGCCGCAAACTAGTGCATATGACCCTGGGTGTGTTTATATCAACCTGGCCATATTTTATGAGTATGGGGGCTATAAAGCTAATAGCATGTGCAGCAATATTAGTTTTATTATTGTCGCGTAAGTTTAAAATATTCCACGCTATACACGATGTTAAGCGCACTACCTATGGCGAGGTACTATACCCCGTTAGTATTTTGATTACAGCAATGCTTGCACAAGCAGACTGGATTTTTGCCATAGCGGTATTATTCGTTGCTATTCCAGATGGAATGGCTGCTTTAGCTGGCAAAAAATGGGGCAATAAACACAGTAAAATTAAAATTTTTAAAACCAATAAAACATTAGTAGGTACCGGCACTTACATTATTTTTGCGTATGCTGTTATGTGTATGGGCTTACTTATTGGTGGCAAAAACGCGTTGATATCTGGTAGCACAAGCTGCTTAATATTATTGCCATTGGGCGCAGCACTACTAGAAGCCGTGTCGCCTTATGGCCTAGACAACGTTACGGTTCCCCTGCTGGTTGTTTTAAGTTTAAATGCTCTAGCGTAGCAATCTGCCGCTATGGGCACGCAAGGCGTTAATAATAACGGCCACATCGACTAGTTCTTGTACTGCTGCACCGGTTGATGGTTTAAATTTACCAGTTGCAAATATTAGCATTAAACCAAAGCTCAGGGTTATACCGATCCAAATGCTTTGCCTGGCAATAAACATTGTTCGCTTAGATATATCCACTGCATCGGCTACGCGGGATATGTCGTCTTGCATTATAACTATATCGGCGGTTTGACTGGCAGCGGTAGACCCACGTGCGCCTAGTGCAATACCAACATCTGCAGCTGTAAGCACTGGTGCATCATTTACGCCGTCACCCACAAAGGTCACAGGTTTGTGTGCTAGATCTTGGATGGCTAATATTTTATCGCCGGGCAGGCAATCGGCTCGTATATCTGTAATACCGAGTTTTTTGGCCACAGATTCAGCTGTTTTTGCATTGTCGCCTGTTATCATAAGCAAATTTTTTGTACCCAAATTTTTTAGACGGCTTAGTGTAGCGTTTGCGTTGTCCCTGGGTTCATCTACAAAAGTAATCATGCCAACTACGGCTTCATCTACCGACAAATAAGATACTGTGTGTGCGCTATCTGTTGTTTTGGCGGTGAACTTAACACCTTGTTCTTGCAAGAATCTTTGGGTACCTATTCGTACTAAACCTTGTTTTGCTGTGGCTTGTAAGCCACCACCAGTAAATTCTTTAACATGCTTAATTTTAGGCACATTAAGCTTTGCACTTGTAGCAGCGCTGGTTATGGCAACGGCTAGTATGTGGTTAGAACTACGTTCAAGGGCGGCTGCTAGCGATAGTACATCGTCTTTTTTGTAACCATTAAAAGTTATTACATTTTGTACGGTTGGTTTGCCCTGGGTAAGGGTACCGGTTTTATCGAATGCAATTGTTTTGCTAGCGGCTAGCCGTTCTAGTGCAGCACCGTTCTTAACAATAACGCCATGCTTTGCCGCGCGGCTCATGCCACTAATCATAGCAATAGGCGCGCCTAGTAGTAGCGGGCAAGGGGTTGCAACAACTAGTACCTGCAAAAAGCGTAAGCTATCGCCGCTTAGTCCCCACGCTAGGCCAGCAATTGTAAAGGCAACGGCAGTAAACGGTATAGCATAGCGGTCGGCTAACTTTACAAAAGGTGCTTGGCTGTGTACTGCGCCTTCAACCAGTTTAACAATTTGTTGGTATTGGCTATCTTGTGCACTGTGTACTACTTTTAGGGTTATAGCACCGTCAAGGTTAACACTACCACTTAACAAGGTATCGCCGGCTTGTTTGGTAATAGGTAGGCTCTCGCCTGTTATAGACGATTCATCAACACTTGTTATACCACCTTCAATAATCTCACCGTCAACAGGAATAACTTCGCCTGGCTTAACTAATACTCTGTCGCCAATTTTAACAAAGTTTACAGCAACATCAGTTACAGTTTTACCCTTTATTAAATGGGCTTTTGTTGGCTTGCGGTCTAGTAAGCTAGTAAGTTCTACCTTTGCACGGGTTTCGGCGTAATCTTCAAGTGCCTCGCCGCCGGTAAGCATTATTACAATAATAATTGCAGTCCAGTATTCTTTAAATAAAAGGGCAGATACAATAGCAGTAATTGCTAAAACGTCTAGCCCGTATTGACCGTCACGCAAGGTTTGCCACATACCTCTTAGTAGCGGTATTAGTGAGCTAATTGCAGTAATACTAATTAACAAGTGGGACAGCCCATCTTTACCAGCAATATCTAGCCCAAGGCTTATAACAGTAGCCACCACTACAAATGCAAAATGCTTATAGTTTTTAACAAATGACTTAACTTTATTTATCATGAAAACTCCAGTCCTTATCTGTTATTGTAACAGGCAGGGGTGTATTAAAAAAGCCCGTGTGTAAATTAAAAACGGCCACACGGGCCGTTAATATAATTTTGGGGCGAGCTATGGGGATCGAACCCACGACCTTCTGAACCACAACCAGACGCTCTAACCAACTGAGCTAAGCCCGCCATGAATAACAGATGAGATTATACGTTAAAAAGGCCTATTTAGCAAACGTATTTAAGGTAAGTTGGGGCTTTATCATAAAGAATTAAGTTTAAAAAAACCTAGTCACTGCTAGGGTTTTTAGAAAGGCACGGCTTAGTTTAACTGGCTAGTGATAACTTGATATTAGAAATTATATCCCCAGACACTTAGACTAACCAGAAGTAGAAAAACTGCGGATGCTATGATGTATGCCTTTGTTCTTTCAAGCTTAATAAAAATAAGCTGTAGTAAGCTAACAAGTGCCACGCTACTTATAAATGAAATTATGCCTACGTAAAAAATTATTATTGAACTAAGGTCGTTACTGTTATATGTCCAAATATAAGCTATTAAAGTAGATAATAAGGAAATGAGTATACTTACAAATAATGTACGTATTAATAGTTGTTTTTTATTAACCATATAGCTAAATATATCATGAGTATAAGGCTCGTTACTTTAAATGGTACCCCCTACCCGACGTATTACTACCAAGCTGTTATACAAATATCAAAAGAGTTGCGTATTGCTAAATAGTATTTAGGCAATGGCTTGCCCGAACCTGGACCTACAGCCGCTTAGTAGAACCGCTAGAACTTAACTTTGAACTTTGAACTAGGCGTAAACTGATTATATAGAATGTACTCACCTGGGCCTGTAATCGTGTATTTAATCTTTTGACTACTAGTGTAGGTGTTAGCGTTACTAAAGCTATAGGTATCACTAACGAGCTTGAACTGACAAGTACCCAAACACTGCAGGTCTATGGTCACATCTACACTAGAAACACCTGATAAGGTAGTAGTGACCGGGGAAATTTGTGCAGAATTTCCATCTGCTGCTATTCGGTAAATTTCGTAAGCTGTTCCTGTTTTTGCAGCCGTAGTAGTAGGCTGTTTTGTTGCAGGACTGGTTGAAGTTGTTGGGATTGGTGTAGTGCTTGTAGCGGGCTGTATTGAGTTATTTAGGCTAGATTGTGTATACTTATCGCTTTTTTCGAGCTTTGCAGATATCTCAAAGCTAGCACATTTGGTGCAGCTACCTGGACTTGCTCGATACTGATAATCCGAACCCGTACTATTAATACGGCTTCCTTGTGGATCGATTAGTACTTTTGTCTCGATCCCTGTTAGGTTTGTTGCAACCCACTCTGAACTGGTAACTTCGTTTTCCCCAGGATAAAAGCCATTCTTCGTATAGTAAATTTCTAGGGCTTGGCCTAAAGCCCTCATATAAGTCTTACGCTTAACATCATTACTGATTTTCATGAATTCATCCTGGTCTGCTTGGGAGAATTGTGATTTAGAAAATGCATTATCCGCAACACTATTCTTGCCCTTGTAAGCAGCAAATCCAAATAAGGCGACTAGAATAGCCAGTACTAGAACCATGAGACGCAGTGATTGTGGAGTATTTGACGCAGCTTGCTTGCGTGAACGGTTCAAATACAACATTACCATCGCTCCTTCTATTAGGATAGAAAGTATAATAAATATTACATTTATTATATTGTCATTTGAATTTTCTAATTGCCTTAAGTTTGACCCTGTAACAACTGCAAGAAAAATAAATATTGCTAAGATTATTAACACACCCTTGAACACAAACCATTGCCCGCCTTTTTTAAGCAGCTGCTCACTTCTTTTCAGAGTTTGCCTAACAGGAACTTCTGGCTCAAATAACGCAACGTAGGGAGCTAATGCGTAACGAAGCTGGGCAATTAACGCCCAAATAAGGGCTGCAATGATAAGAACTGGTGTTAATAATGCCAATGACGCATTACCGCCACGAAAATCACCACCACCAACAAGAAGCAATGGCAAGAACGCAGCAATAACTATAGGCCAGTAGGCAACAATAACTACCCATGCATTTACTTTAACTACACGAACGGTTGATTTCAGCGCCTTTTTAAGAGTTGTGCCAATCCCGTACTTTTCATCACTTAATGAATATGCAATGCAACTAACCGTAAATGCGTAAACAAGTGCATATAACAGAGTGTAAATAATTAGGCTGGCGATAAGGACTGTTAATATTTTGCCGAAGCTAGCAAATAGTAACCCAAATTGCCCCAGTAATAAGCTAGTGGCAGCTAGGACAGTAAGAAATAGTGCGATCCCAGAAAGTACATATGACACTAGAAGTGTTACACCAAACGTGACAGGATTTCTTTTTACTGCGCCCATCACATGTTGTAGCGACTGAAATATACCGTATTTTGGTAAGGCGGGGACATTGACTTGTTGATTAGGGACAAAGTTTGCTTGGTTCTCCATTATTTTGCTCCAACTTAAGTGATTACATATTGCTCAAAGTATAACCTAAATAGCACAAAATATTTGCAATAATTTACGTTAACGACCACTGTGCTGGCGATAAGTCATTTGCCATCGTTGCAAGCTACTTACTAGACGCATGCAGCTGTGCTGTTGAACTGTTTGAAACGGTAATTGGATATGTCAGTTTAAAAAC
>JAYUWM010000049.1:0-6074 GCA_043753565.1 bacterium | reverse complement strand
AGCCCAGCAGCACGGGCTGCATCGAGCGCTTCTTGTCTGGATAGCACACCAAGTTGTGACCCATCATCGGCAATAACACGTATTTGACTGGCGCGGATAGACTCGTTTATACGAGTGAACTTATTAATAGTTTCGCTTGCTCCTACTTAGGCGTAGACTTAGTTTTTATTCAATTATCAATTTTAACAGATATAGAGGCCAATATCAAGCACATTTGTGCTTGTTTAAAGCTGCAAGATAACGGGGCGGTACTGCAAGGCTTCGCTGATGTGGGCAATTTGGATAGTATCTGATTGATCCAAATCAGCGATAGTTTGGGCGATTTTTACAGTTTTAATGTATACACGTGGTGATAGCTGCAAGCGTTGAGCAGCAGTATCTAACAACTGCTTTGCATCTGGGTCGAGGTGCAAATTTTGTTTAATTTGCTGGCTGCTTGCCCGGGCATTTGTAGCACCACTTTTGTTGTAGCGCACTGCTTGGGCGGCACGCACTCTTTGAACAATTTGCTGCATAGGTATGCTTTGCTTTTTAGTTGCGCTGTGTAGCAGTTCTTTGTGGTCGACAGCGTCAACAGTTAAATGAATATCTATGCGGTCGGCGATTGGGCCGGATATCTTTTTGTTGTAATTGGCAATTTGCGCGGGTGTGCAGCTGCACTCGTGGCTGCTGCCGTAATAGCCGCATGGGCAGGGGTTACGGGTGGCAACCAACATAAACTGGGCAGGAAATGTAACTGTTTCTTTGGCGCGGGCTACGGTTATAGTGCCGTCTTCTAGCGGTTGGCGCAGAGATTCTATGGTGCTGCGTCTAAATTCGGGCAGCTCGTCTAAAAACAATACACCGCCGTGGGCTAGGGTAATTTCACCGGGGCGAGGGTTTTGTCCACCACCAACAATAGATATATCACTAGCACTGTGGTGCGGTGATCTAAAAGGACGGGCATAAGCTGGCTTGCTAATATCGGCGCTGCCTAGGCTGTGAATATGCGTTATGTATATGGCCTCTTCGTGCTGCAAGTTTGGTAGCAAACCAACTAACGTTTTGGCCAACATACTTTTGCCCATCCCTGGTGGGCCGTTGAGCAAAATATTATGCCCGCCAGCTGCAGCCACCAGCAAGGCTCGCTTGGCACGGTCTTGGCCTATAACGTCTGCAATATCTGGCGTATCAGTATTTGTGGTTGCTGGTGGCATGTATACGCCTTGGTCAGTATTAGTGGCCGTAATTGGCGAGCCCGTATAGTGGCCCACAAGCTGCGCTAGGTTATCAATTGGCACAATGTGTACCTGCGGCACTAAAAGTGCCTGCTGAAGGTTGTGCGTGGGTACAACAATAGTGCTGTAGCCTGCACTACGGGCAGCTAATACTTTGCCAACAATACCGCGCACGCCCTTAACGCTGCCGTCTAAGCCAAGTTCACCAAATACCATAGCCTTATCTTGTTTAGGGACTATGCCAGCAGCCTGCAATATAGATAGCGCTATAGCGCAGTCGAAGCTTGTGCCACTTTTAGGTACGTCGGCAGGGGCCAGGTTAATAGTTAGGCGCTTTTTTGGGAAGGCAATGCCGCTGCTTACAAATGCAGCCCGTACGCGTTCCTTAGATTCATCAACTGCTTTATTAGTAAGGCCAACAATAGTTATACTAGGTAGGCCATTACTACTATGGCACTCAACAGCAACAATAATCGGCGTATCTCCGCTGTGCTGCAAACTATAAGTAACTGTTGCCATAAAAATACACCTGTTTAGTGTACCCAATGTAAAAGGCTTGAGCTCCGATTGCAAGCTCAAGCCTTTTAAATTGTTTTAGTTTTTGTTCGTTTGTTGTTATGTTAAGCGCATCTTTTTCGTGGAACAACGGCTTGCGAGAAGCCGTTGTTACAGATGCGTTTTTATTTTTGAGCACTTTTTTTATTCAAGTGCTAACCTAATACTACGAAGCATAAGCTTGTAAGTCAACAAGATTTTATACAGTTTTTACACAAGCCTCAAAGTTATCCACACATTGGTATAAGTAGGCTGTTCATTAGTTGCTTATAAACTCAATTATGTGGCTAGTTTAGGCTACTAATTATGCAACGCTGCAGGGTGGTTTAGCCAAATTAAGGCTAGTTTTTAGTGATTCAACCATATTTCAAAACGGGCGGCACTAACAGGTTGAGTGGATGGTAGATACATAAATTTTGTACTCATAAATGGTTGTCATTAAGTAGATGATTGTTGTTAAAAATAAACACTAAATAAACAGCATTCAATCTACATCTAACAGGTGTGAAACTAGTACTGTTGATATATTAACTACAAAGTATTAGTAATAATACTATTGCTTATTTAATATGCTTGTGCTATAAATAGAGCTATCAGCAACAAAACAAAAAGCTGTCGGACAACGCAAAAGAACCCACAAATACTAACGTCGTTCTGCTTAGCCTAAAGCTAAACAGGGCGGTCAGTCATCGTCAAGCGGCAGCAAGCGCCTAATAGTTTATTTTATAGCGGCGGATTTGCTGCCCTTGACTCCAAGTTAGCAATTAATGACGTCACACCCAAAGTGTGACGTTTAATATTGTGCGACACGCCATTATTTAATATTGAACACATAAACATAAGTTTTGTTTAAAACGTTTAAAAGTTACAATGTATATATGAGTAAAGATAATAAACGATTAGTTATTAAAGCTGCTTGTTCACTTATACTATTTTTTGTAACCATTATGTTTACATCGCCGTACCGTTTACCATTGATAGCAATTTTATTGCCGGCTGTACCACTATTGTTGGCAGTAATATATACAACCCGTCTTGCATTGTCACTTTTGCAAGTAGGGCAGTCACTGTGGCGGCCAATTGTGTACGTTGTAACACTAGTTAGCGGCATCATAATTGTACTATTATCGCTTGGGCAGCTTACTTTTAAGGACTTCTTTTTGCTGCTATCACTGGGGTTAGTAGCCGGCTTTTATATGACACGCATGTTTTTTGGCACCAAAGATTAGCTTTGGGCTGTAGACTCCCAACTAGTGAATCATATGTGCGCTTTACGTGTGGCTTTAGAAGCCAGCACGCGTAAGCTAGCGACCCACATGATTAACTAATTGCTCGTCTTCCGGACTATTAGACGAGAAACTACTTTATAGTGTGGGTCGCTAGCTTACGCAGGCTAACCAAAGGTTACCTGTAGAGCGCACACACTATAAAGTAGTTGGGAGTCTTTAGGAAGTCACGCTGGTAAAAAGCTTATGTAAATAGATGTTATTTGTTACTATATAGCTATGGATAATCAAGAACAAAAACAAACATCAAGCGAATTGCCTAAACCAGTAGTTGGCTCAGAAACCCTTCCGATGCCAGCAGATCAATTGGCGGCCCCATCAGAAAAAACTACCGCCGTAGGTACTGCTGATCCAGCATCGTCTGCCCAAGCTATGGCTGCAGCCCAGAGCATAGTGGGTGACAGTTCGGCACAGCCTCCGGCAAGCGCTACTAGCACATCACATTTATCGGCCCAAGACGTAGATTTAATAGAAAAAGAGTGGGTACAAAAAGCTAAAGACATAGTGTCACACACCATAGGCGACCCATATACTCAAAATAAAGAAATCAACAAAATTAAGGCAGACTACATCAAAAAAAGGTACAATAAAGACATAAAACAAACCAACGAATAGTACAGGTAATATGTCAGGCGTCCTTATTATAATTATGGTTCTGCTTATCTTGCTTGTGGCAGGTTGTTTAATTGCGTACCTGCATGTTCAAAAAGTATGGCGTGAACAAAAGAACTTCGAACGTGGCCTTAAGATGGTTCCATTACTTATACACCTGCCGCCGCAAAGTGACGATACAGATGTTGGATCACGCGATGCACGTGATGTAAGCGATGAAACAATTAGCAAAGCCCAAGTGATGTACAACATCATTAGCAGCACTATTCAGAAGGGCTTTAAGAGTAAGTTTTACGGCCAGCGCCACTTTACCTTCGAAATCGTTGCCAGCAAGGGATTTGTAAACTTTTATGCCGCGGTGCCTGTGGCTTTGGTTGATGTGGTGCAACAGGCGGTGGTTAGTGCCTATCCAACAGCTAGGTTAGAAGAAGTTGCCGAGCACAATATTTTTAGCCCAGTCGGTAAAATAACTGGCACTATCGGCGGTGAGCTTACCTTAAAAGAAAACTACGCACTGCCAATTGCAACCTACCAAGATCTAAAGCGCGATGCTATGCAATCTATACTAAACGCCCTAAGTACGCTAGAAAAAGACGATGGGGCCGGTATACAAATTTTAATGCGCCCAGCCGACCCATTATGGCGCAAAAACGCCGTGGCTTTTGCTAGCAAAAAGCGCAAAGGTAAAGATAAAAAGAAGTCAGCATTTGGTGCAGGTGGCTGGCTTGGCCAGATTATGTCCGCACCAGTTAAACCCCCCGAAGACAAGGGCGGTAAAGCAGATAGCGGCCCAGATATATCTGGTGTAGATCAAGAACTTGTAGCCGCCATCGAAGAAAAGAGTAAATACGCCGGCTACGAAGTATTAATACGTGTAGTAGCATCTAGTAATGTTAGCCAACGTGCCCAGGCTGTACTTAGCAACATTGTTGCTACATTTTCTTTGTTTGATGCGCCGGGCCGCAACGGCTTTAAATATACATCCGCAAAAGACATAGACAATTTTGTAACCGCCTACATTATGCGGTTTTTCCCCCAAGAGAGTAATAAAAGTATTTTGAATAGTGTCGAGCTGGCGACTATATTCCATTTTCCTGATCAATCCAACGTGCCAACTAGCCAGCTAGAACGCCAAGCCAGCAAGCAAGTTGACGGCCCGCGTAACGTGCCAGACGAGGGCCTATTGTTGGGTTATAACGTGTTTAGGGGTGCAAAAAAAGCTATCCGCCTAAGCGATATTGACCGCGCCCGCCACATGTATGTTGTGGGTCAAACTGGTGTAGGTAAGTCTGTTTTCCTAGAAAACCTAGCCCTGCAAGATATGCTTGATGGCAAGGGTTTCGCGTTTATCGATCCGCACGGCGATACTGCCGAAAAGATATTAAGCATGGTGCCTAAAGAGCGCACCGAGGACGTTATATACTTCTGCCCAGCCGATATGGATTACCCAATTGGCCTTAATTTATTCGAATTTAGCAGCCCTGAGCAAAAAGACTTCTTGATCCAGGAAGCCATTAGTATGCTTTATAAGCTATACGACCCGCAGCACCAGGGTATTATTGGCCCACGCTACGAACACTGGTTCCGCAACGCGGCACTTACTATTATGGCCGACCCAGCCGGCGCCACATTCATAGATATCCCTAAGGTATTTACAGATGCTAAATATGCTAAACAAAAGCTACAATATGTAACCGACCAAACCGTACAAGATTTTTGGAACAAAGAAATGGCCAGCACCAGCGATTACCACAAAAGTGAGGTATTGGGCTGGTTTGTAAGTAAGTTTGGTGCCTTTTTAAGTAACGAGATGATGCGCAATATAATCGGCCAAACTAAAAGTAGTTTTGACCTGCGCGATATTATGGATAACAAAAAGATCTTGCTTGTTAACCTAAGCAAGGGCCGCACGGGCGAACTTAACAGTAAACTACTGGGTATGATTTTTGTGATGAAGTTCCAGGCTGCTGCTATGAGCCGTGCAACTATACCCGAAAGCGAACGCGTGGATTTTTGTTTGTACGTGGATGAGTTCCAGAACTTTAGTACCGATAGCTTTGCAACCATCATGTCAGAGGCTCGTAAGTACCACTTAAACCTTATTGTTGCTAACCAGTTTACCACCCAGCTAAGCGAAGAAATACGTGACGCCGTATTTGGTAACATGGGTACAATTGTTAGCTTTAGGGTTGGTCAAAATGACGTCGAAAGCTTAAGCAGGTACTTCCAGCCGCTGTTTGACGGCGACGATTTGCTGCGTGTTCCTAACTGGAATGCTGTTGTGCGCACGCTTATTGGTGGTGTACCGACGCAGCCGTTTAGCATGGCTGGTTTATCGCCACTGGGTAGCCCAAACAAAGGCCTGGGCGATGCACTAAACAATTATCTGCCGCTAAATATGGTC
>JAYUWM010000048.1:0-6266 GCA_043753565.1 bacterium | reverse complement strand
GTAGTTAAGTAACACTTGCTTAAAGCGCTGGTGAGCCTCGCGGTATTTACTAGGGTCGGGAGTCATTATAATAATGCCCGGGCACAGTTCCCTGGCCTGTGCCACATTTACGCCAAGTTTTACGCCTTTTGCCTTAGCTTGGTAACTTGCCGCTACTACAAAACCACGCGGTGTATCATACGCGGCAACCCCAACCGGCCTGCCACGCAGCAGCCTATTTGCTTGTTGTTCTATAATTGCAAAACAGCTATTAAGGTCAATATGCATAACCGTTGGCGATGCGGTATTGATGCTAAGCTTCATGCCGCTCGTAAGTTACCTCTAGTTGGTCGGCGGTCATGTATTCTTCTAGGGTCCAGTGCAAGCTGGCGGTATCTAGGGCTAATTTAAAATAGGCTGTACTGCCCACATCACCAATACTAAAATGGTGAATTAACACATCACCAGCTTTGGTTTTATGCCAAAAATCTACTTTACCTAGTTTGTATATTTGCCCCTGCCAATGCAGTTGGTATGGCTGCACATGTTTGTTGCTAGCACTGTAGTACATCACCACCGATACCGGTTCGTTTAAACTATCACGCATATCAAAAAATCCCCTGAAACATTTTTACAGTAGTAGGTTCGGTATACGTGTACCCCGAAAACGATAATGGATTTTTTGAATAGGCGGATATTAACCGGCTATAGATATAAGTCTTGCGAAATGGTTTTAAGAACCCCGCGCATAGGCTAAGCCTATTATAGCACTAGCTTGCCAGTGGCAAAGTAACGGTGAACGTACTGCCCTTAGCCCGTTTGCTAGTTACAGCTACATCGCCGCCGTGTAAGCTGGCAATCTTTTTAGCAAGCGGCAAGCCTAAGCCGTAGCCGTGCGGTTCGCCGCCCGTGCGCGAACTATCTGCCCGGTAAAATCTATCAAAAATATGTGGTAGGTCTGACGCTGCAATACCGCTACCTTGGTCGATCACATGCACCATAGCGGCGTCGCCTTTTTTATCTGTTTTAATCTTAATAACAGTGTTTTTATCGGAATATTTAGATGCGTTATCTAGCAACAACACAAACAGTTCGGCCAATGACGCCCTATCAGCTATAACGTCAAAAGACTGCTTAATATTTGGGACATATTGCAAGGTCTGTTTTTTATCATCAAACCTACCCTGAGTTGTTTGCACGGCACTTTGCAACACGCTATCTAGCCCAACCTGTTGCATGGGTAGTTCTGTCTCGTCTAGGCGGGCTAGTAGTAAAAGTCGTTCAGATAGGTGGGTTAACCTGTCTACTTCTTCTAGGTTGCTAGCCAATAGTTGCCTAGCGCCTTGCAAGGTCATTTTATTGTTCATTAATGCAACTTCAATTTCGGTTCGCATGGTTGTAAGTGGAGTGCGTAGCTCGTGGCTTGCGTCTGATGTAAATCGTTGCAGTGAATCATGCGCTTCTTCTATGGGGCGAAGTGTCCGGCGGGCCAGCACATAGCAAAGGCCGCCCCCAAATACTAGAATACCTAAGTTGATAAACAATAGTTCGTCAATTATGCGGCGCTTGCTTGCATCACGCTCTTCGCGCCGTTCTATCTCAAATGCAAGACGTTTGCGTTGGTCGGGACGTACTCCAAAAATTCCCATATCATCAACCACATTAACTGTGCGTTTAAATGACTGCTCTAGGTCGTGCGATAATACGCGGTATAGTGTTACGCTAAATACTAAACTTACGGCCATAACAACAAGCAAATATGTTGCTGCCAACCGCATTGATGCACTTTTAAATGCTTGTTTTTTTATAATCATGATTTTTGCCTGCTAAATACATAGCCAAAGCCGCGCTTTGTGTGCAGTAGCGGTGGTAGCTTTTTAAACGGTTTATCTAGTTTATTACGCACATAGCCCACATAAACTTCGACTGTATTTGGTAAAATATCTGAATCGTAATTCCAAACATGCTGCATCAGCATTTCTTTGCTTATAACTGTTTCGGGGTGGCGTATAAAATATTCTAATAAGGCAAATTCTTTTTGTGTAAGTTCAATGTTTTGCTTATTGCGTGTAACAATATAATTTTGGGTGTCTAGTTCTACATCGTCATAGCGCAGTACAGATTCTAGTGCTTGTTTTGGTCGGCGCAGCAATGCGCGTACACGGGCAATAAGTTCTACAAAAGCAAAAGGTTTTACCAAATAATCATCGGCGCCGGTATTTAGGCCAAATGCTTTGTCTAACACTTTGTCTTTAGCAGTCAACAGCAATATTGGTACGTGGTTACTTTGGTCCCGCAAGGCGCGTACTATGCCTATACCGTCTACACCACCTGGCATCATGATATCTAAAATAAGCAGGTCGTAGGGTTCGGTTGTGGCCATTGCTAGGCCGTCGTCACCGTTATAACAAACGTCAACTGCAAAGTTGTGTTGCCGCAAGCCAGCCGCAATAGCATTGGCTATTTTATGCTCGTCTTCAACTACTAGTAGCCTCATATATTCTTTAGTATACAATCGTTAAGCTGAATTTTAGCTGAAAGCATGCAAGGTTGCCTTTTTTTAGTAAAATATAACGCCACTCCCGCATAACAGGAGTGGCGTTAGTATGTTAGCCCTTAAAACTATTGCATCTTACTGGGGCCACCATGGCCGCCCCTTCCAACGCCGTGCATTACATATTTTGCATCTATGCCGTTATCGCTTGCCCATTTTTCAAGTTCTGTTCTTGCCTCATCCCTCTTTGTCTTTTGCTCTGCCCACTTAGCCGTAATTTTGGCTTTTTGATCAGCAGTAATAGCGCCCTTGTCAACGAGTTCTTGTAACTTGTCAGACATTTTTTCATGGCGTGCTGCCTTTTGTTCTGTTTTGTTTGTATCAAACACTGCCTGCACATCTGATTTGTTTAGGTTAAACTTGGTTGCGATTTTATCAATTATGCCTGTACTGTTTGATGTCGATTGTGCAGATGCCATACCGGCCAATCCAACAATGCTCAAAGTTACGGCTGTAGTAGATAGACCGATTAGTAATGAATTTTTCATATTTTTTGCCCCTTTAGTTGTTATAGATCGTTACAACCGTGCACTAAGCTGTAACAATGCCAACTATACGGGCGATATATGAGAATTGGCTGAATGGTCTACGTTATCCTGCAGGGGCTTGGGTACAGCCACTACAGAAAGTGGCAGACGAAGCATAAATACCGACCCATGATCTTTTTCACTTGTAAAAGCTACACTTCCTCCTAATAGGTCTGCTAGCTTTTTGGCAGTATACAGTCCTACGCCGAGCCCACCATGTGATCTTGTTTCGTATTCATCACTCTGATAAAAGGGTGTGAAAACTTTTTGCTGATCAGCCTTTGAAATACCAGCCCCTGAATCTTCTACTGCAACTACAAGCCACCTGGCTTGTTCTGAAAAATGCACCGTAACACTACCGCGGTTAGTAAACTTTATAGCATTCTCCGTAAAACTATCTATCACATGCATAAAGTAAGTTTTGTTTGTGTACAAAGTTTCTGCCGTATTGGGTGCGATATACGCAGAAAATACCAACTCCTTTTCATCAGTTGCTGGCTTATGTTTTTCTGTGAGTTCACGGCACACTTCTTCAAGGGAAACTTCCGTTTTTTGCAATAGTTCTGGTGTAGCATTTAAATCTATCACAAGTGAAAATTCATTTGTAATACGTGTAAGGTTACTTATCTCACGCGCAACGCTCATAACCGCTTTGTTAGCCTTTTCTACATTTCCCTGTCTAAGAATTATCTCAGCATTAGATATATTAGCCTCTGCAATAGTAAGCGGTGTGCGAAGCTCGTGCGACATTAAAGATACAAATGCGTTACGCTCTTCTTCCAATGATTTTTGCTTTGTGATATCACGCAGTAGCAAAACAGAACCCTGATCTGTTTGTGTCGACTTCATAACTATTGGTACTGATGATATAGCCACGGTTATCTTTTCGCCGTCATTGTAGAATATATTAAATTCACGGTTCATAAACTTAGCTGCCACTAAAGTACCGACATCTACTAAACTCCCGTCAAGCTCTGTAAGGCTACATATGCTCCTAAAATCTTTACCTAAAATATCTTCGTGCCTATCCAATATACTTAGCGCTGCGGCGTTAAAACTGACAATGCTATACGATCCGTTAATTGCAATAAGTCCGTCCTGAATACTATTCATAACAGCACTAAGACGCTCTTGTTCAAGCTCGGTTTTCTCTAAACTATCTAGTAGTAACATCCTGTCTTCTTCGCTGACACTAGTCGTATCTATAACAAGTAGCGACAAAGCTAAAACAATGAAAAACTCTGAAATTAAATATAAATAATCTTCAAACCGAGTAATGTAGTTAAAGTGGGTAAAAATAATTATTTTAGAAATTTGAGCTAGCGCAAACACGGCAAAACAGGCATATACAACTCTTCTGCTGTAGTAAAAACTAGCTAAATAAAATGGAATAATCCAAAAGAAGGCGTAAAAACTACGCACATCAGAATAGTATGCTGTCGTAGGAATCAAAATTGCTATGTAAATAATAATTGATAGGATGGGTTTACGATCTAAAATTGACCCACGTATCAGACGTATAATGCCAACCGACACGAATAGTGCCAGCATTAAGTAGGTAATAATTTTGTCATTTTGGGTGAATGTTGGCTCGTCTACAATATCTAAGAATGCCGCTATAGGACCCACGATACTAATAGTAATAATGGTATCCCTTGCAATGATATTGCGCAGTTTGTCAGTCATTGAATTAGGTGAGCGCGATAAAACCATACCATAAGCATAGGTTTACAGACCTATAAACACAACCACATTAAAATACATGTAGGGCCCGTATTATGCACTTACCTTTCAAAATGTCGGTTTTTACGCTATAATCTCATCTGTTATAGGCGCTGGCATAGGTGTCAAAACCAGTAACGCGTTAGGGATTGGCCAAGTGGTAAGGCACCAGGTTCTGGTCCTGGCATCGGGGGTTCGAATCCCTCATCCCTAGCCATAATAAAAGCACCGGCATTTGTCGGTGCTTTTATTATATTTACTGGAAGGGATTCGAACGGATTAGTCCAGTGGACTAATCCCGCCCCTTGCCCGAAGGGTTGCTATTGGCAAATCTAATTTTCTTTTGTGCGAAAGGTCGAATCCCTCATCCCCAGCCAAATAATATAAACAAAATTATTATCTAGAGCCATACCCGCTTATCAGCAAGATGCTCAAAGTTTATCTCAGACACTTGCTGTACACCATCTTCTAGTGCTGCCTGCAAAGGGGCAATCGCATCTGCCTTAGTCGTAAACGGGCCTTCAATTGGATTGCCTATAAATACGTCTGGTCTTCGGTGGCTAGGGTCTTCGCCATCGCCCCACCAGGGAACAATTGGTATTATCGCAACTCCTACTCCTTCTTTGGACACGGCGCTAGCAATTCGACCAATTCCTCCCTGTATCTTCTGCGTCACTTTTGGGTCACCCTTATTTCTTGTCCCTTCAGGAAAAAGCAGCATATTCCAACCTTCAACGATTTTAGATGTACACACACTGAATAAAGATTTGGCGGCTTCGGCCCTAGCTAGTGGACTTTTTGGGTAATCTTGTTTACGGAAAGCCGGGACCCAGCCGGCTGCATCAAAACTTCGTCCTAGCAGCCGGCTTGTAGCGTAGCTAGGTTTTCCAATCACAAAAGTATGTTCTGCTTCTGCAGCTAGTGTTTCTGATTGCCTCATTGCGGCAAACGCAGCAAACTGGTCACTAACCCTATAATGAGCACTTGCAAATACGAACCGTTCACACCTTGATTTTAGTTCAGCTAGTTCGCTTTCTGCGCCAGCTGCGAAATGCAGCCTGGGTTTATACACTAAACTTGAAGCCAATACAATAGACTTCATTAATCGTTTACTTGGTTCTTTATGCTGATAATAATCGTATAGGGCTTCGTGATTATCAGGGTGAACCTCCGGCCTATTCATGAACCGAAGGTATAATTAGTTTCATGCTTCATTAACATAGGTCCTTTTTTTTAACGCAAATTTAATTATAAGTAAGATTAAGAAATTTAGATGTAACTTAATTCACACGTTAATTCTTGTAAATTAAATCGAATCGCTCCGAAAGTGACCTGGCGGAACTAACTGTGCTAATCCCTCACTCCAGCCAAAGTAAGAGGCCCACGAAAGTGGGTCTTTTGCTTAGGCCCATGCTGTTAGGATTCGAACGACAAAGTTCAGTGAACTTTGACCGCCCACCGCCCGAAAGGTTGCACGCACAAAA
>JAYUWM010000047.1:0-2004 GCA_043753565.1 bacterium | reverse complement strand
CTATACCACGAAATGCAAGACAGTGGTGTTATAGACAAAACTAGCCTTGTATTTGGACAAATGAATGAACCCCCAGGTGCCCGTTTACGTGTTGCGCTTAGCGGCCTAACTATTGCCGAAGGCTTTAGGGATAGCGGTAAAGACGTTTTGTTGTTTGTTGATAACATCTTTAGGTTTACCCAAGCTGGGTCAGAAGTATCCGCACTTTTAGGCCGTTTACCAAGTGCTGTAGGTTACCAACCAAACCTTGCCCAAGAAATGGGCCAATTGCAAGAACGTATTACGACTACCCGAAAAGGCTCTATTACAAGTGTGCAGGCCGTGTTTGTGCCTGCCGACGACCTTACCGACCCAGCACCAGCTACAACATTCGCTCACCTAGATTCAACAATTACCCTAAGCCGTGGTTTAACTGAACTTGGTTTGTACCCTGCCGTTGACCCGCTAGATAGTAGCAGTACAATATTAGACCCCGAGATCGTTGGCGAAGAACACTACCGTGTTGCCCGTGAAGTACAGCGTATTTTACAGCGCTACAAAGACCTGCAGGATATTATTGCAATTTTAGGCATGGAAGAACTAAGCGATGAAGACAAGTTAACCGTATCACGCGCCCGCCGTATCCAGCGGTTTTTGACCCAGCCCTTCCACGTTGCCGAAGTATTTGTGGGTAAGCCTGGTAAGTATGTAGCACTGACTGACACGATTGCCGGCTTTGCCGAAATACTAGATGGCAAACACGACGACAAACCTGAAAGCGCTTTTTATATGCGTGGTGGTATCGAAGAAGTTAAAGAGGACAAGAAGTAATGCCAGAACAACTTTCAATGCCTGGTTTTCGCCGAGATCTTGCACCAGAATTCATTACAGGCGAAACAACAGATGTTTATATGCCAGGTGTACACGAAATGGCTCCGTATCGTCCTGAAGACATACTAGCAATGGATATTCCTATAGCAGTCGAAGGCGGTTTAACTGCCGATGGGCAATATGTTCTTTTTAGTGAAGGTAATGACCATGTCCTTGCAGACCATAGAGCTAAAGTAGAAGCAGCGTATAACGACGTGGAAGCGTAGCAAATGATAAACTTCACGCTATACAGCCTTGATGGTGTTAAATTTGATGGCCCGGTATACGAGGTTATTATTCCTACCCTTGACGGCGTTATAGGTGTATTGCCAGGGCACATGCCACTAGTTAGTGTGGCGTCGCATGGAGCCATTTTGGTGCGTCAAACCCCCAGCCAGCGTGATGACCAGCGCGAAATATTCGCAATTAGTGGCGGCACGGTGCAAATTGAAAACGACCAACTACGTGTATTAGTAGACGAAGCCGACCACGCTGATGACTTAAACGAAAAAGAAGTTGAAGAAGCCTTTGAGCGTGCTAAACAACTTAAGGCTGATGCAAAAGATCATGTATCGCTGCAGCATGCCCAAACTATGATGGATAGGCATGCTGTACGTATGCAAGTTGCCGGCATGAAGCGCCGTAGAAAATAATCATACTAAATTAGTAACCTTATAAGCGCATATGTTAACCAATAAAAAGCGTATAAAACAGTATTACCAGCTTACAAAGCCAGGTATTGTTTATAGTAATGTTTTTACTGCATTTGCCGGGTACTTTTTTGGTGCTGCAGGTGATTTGCACTGGCAAGTGCTTGGGGCGCTTTTAGGTGGCGTTGCGTTAATTATTGCCAGCGGCTGCGTACTTAATAATGTATTAGACGCACGCATCGACGCCTTAATGGAACGCACCAAAAAGCGCGCCATGGTAACCAATGTAATTAGCAAAAAAGCTGCTTGTATATACGCGGTTGTTTTGGGTGTAGCGGGCTTATTATTGCTTGCTAGTTATACTAATGCCCTAACGGTAGCATGTGGCCTGCTAGGCTTATTCTTTTATGTTATTGTTTATGGCTATGCCAAGCGCACTACCACGCATAGTACGCTAGTAGGTACAATATCTGGCGCCCTGCCACCCGTAGCCGGTTACTTAGCC
>JAYUWM010000046.1:0-2006 GCA_043753565.1 bacterium | reverse complement strand
TAGAACAACCCAAAGCACGAGACAAACTTATATATACCCTATATTATTTATGTCAAAGGCATGTCCAAGAAACTAATAATAGCGACACCTTTGTCATACCAATATTGTTAACGCATCAAAGCCTAGCCAGTTTTGTAGGCCTTACACGTGAAACAACGGCCATGGAAATGAGTAAGCTAAAAAAACAAAAGGTGATTAATTATAAAAACCAACAGTACACAGTTAATATAAACATACTTTTAGAACTGATTGGCGAAGACAGCCTAAAGAATATTTCAATATCTGGTTAAATGCTTTTTGAAGGTTTTATTTTTGGTAGAACTATTGTTACCACAGAGCCTTTACCGACGCTAGAAACAAAATCTATACTACCCTCGTGTGTTTCAATTATTTTTTTGGCTAAATATAGACCGATGCCGCTGCCAACGACTTGGTCGGTTAGTTCGTTAGGAATACGGGAGAATTTTTTAAAAAGTAAGTGATAATCGTTTGCTTCCACCCCAACCCCTGTGTCACTTATCGTGAGTGTTACATCAAGCACGCCCTGTTTAAGTGTGATGGCAATTCGCCCCTTTGCAGGTGTATATTTAGTGGCATTACTTACAATATTTTCTATAGCCATGCGTAAATACTGGATATCACCGTTTAAAAAAATATGACGTTTAGGTAATTTTAGGCTAATTTTCTGTTTTCTTAAATGTATAGTTGAACCTTGTTCTTCAATTATTGAACTAACCAATTTAGTAAGGTCTATTAGCTTGTATTTTATGTTTAATGTACCCGCATCCGCACGGGCTACAAACAGCATTTCGTTGATAGTGCCCAGCTGTCTTTCGTTGCTATCGTATGCTTTTTCCAGCAAGTTCATTTGCACATCGCTTACCTCGCCTGCATAGCCTTCGCGTAGCATACCAATGTACTGTTTGACACCTGTAGCGGGTGTTCGTAGCTGGTGCGACGCTAATGCGAGTAATTCATCTTTTGCACTTTGTATACCCTGCTGTTCTTTTTTAGATAATGCACGAGCGCGGCTGCCTAAAAACATGTATAAGAAGCCGGCCATAGCAAAACTAAATAAAATACCACCAAATAATGTGGATGTGGGCCTTTCGCGGACATCGCTAGCGACAACATTCGGCGCCGTTACTCCGAAAATTGTCCAGGTTTTACCGCCTATTAAAATAGTAGTTTCTTTTTTTTGAACACCGGGTAAATTACTGGTGCTATTGTAATCTTTTGTTTGGTACAAATCTTGTTCTAAGTCGTATTTAGTATTTTTAACCTGAAATTCATAGTTAGAAATTTTGTTCGTTAGTGTCTGATTAAAAAAGTCGCTTGCACGAAAAGCAGCAAATACATAACCTACGATATCACCCTTTTGTTCTTTAGCAGTGCTGCCAAGTGCACTATAATTTGTATGGTACATAATGAAGCCTGGTTGATTAATATTATCTTTAATATCTAGTATTAAAGTTACAACATCACTAACTATTGGTTGAGCAGTTTTGCTCGCTTGGTTCATGGCCTCTTGCCTGGTTGGCTCTGAATACATATCATACCCAACTGCCCTTTGATTTTGATTAGTTTGTGGTTCTGCATAAAGTATACTTACGTAAGTTGGCCTGTCTCCCTCTGGAAAAATGGTAAAGTTAGGCATATCCTGGCTACGTACAGTTGTTTCGAACTGGGCCTTATTTTGTGAATTTAGTACTACAGAATAACCCACTGCTTGTATGCCTGGGTAGCGCGTGATTAAATCGTATGATTCTATGTACTTTTGCCACTGAGCCCTGTTAACGCTTTGATTTGTACGAAAAGCACCTATGCCTCCGCGCAATATGTTTTCGTAGCTGCCCATACGTTGTTCTATTTGTTCTGCAATTTGTTTATTTTGTTGGTCTAATATTTTTACTTGCTCTGTTTTAACATTACGTGTAGCTGTGTTCCAGCTTATGATTGTGGCACCAATAAAAGCGAAAAGAACTATTACAGCTGGAAGTATACGC
>JAYUWM010000045.1:0-2025 GCA_043753565.1 bacterium | reverse complement strand
AGTAAATACTTACTTTGGTAGCAAAATTTAATATAAATCCTATATAATATAACCATATGGGTAATGCCAGAAGTATTAACTATGGAAGAAAACCGCTAAATACGGCAGGTTTAGAGTTTGCTAGTAATCGTAAATCCAGGTTCGCCAAGTATACACAGGCACCGGGTGCAAATACGGCGCCAGTTAGCGTAGCCATTGCAGATGCACAACCCGTTCATCAGCAACCCAACCAACATCAGCCAGCTGTACAGCCACAGGCTGTTGTGTCGCAACCAATGTATGCTTCGGCACAGGCTTTACATAAACAACCAAATGGCTACCAAGAAGTCGCACATGACAAAGTACTTTACCCGCAACTAAGCCCTATCGACACTATAGAAGTACCGGTTTTACCGGACGATAGTATAACAAGTGAATTGGCGTTTGATGTGTCAGATACCCTAGACGAAAGTGATGAATTCTTCGCCGATATGCCAAAATCTACTATAAAGCGTCCAAGTAAAGACCTAAAGCAAGAATCAATAGAAACACGCAAAAAAGGTTTTAAAAGAACTCTAGGTGTTGCTGGTTTGTTAGCAGGGATAGCCGTATTGTTGTTATCTGTTTCGCTAATACAAAGATACTCCCCTCCAGTAAGTGCTTCTACACGCAAAAAAGCCGGTTATCCAGTTTATCAACTGCGCCCGAGTAGTGTCTTTGCAGTACAACGTGGCAGCGTAGAATTTAACGAAAACAGCAGCCTTGTATACAAGGTTAAAGACACCAGTACTAGCAGTGATTTTGTGTTTAGCCAGCAAAAGCTACCTCAGGTTGTAGCAGACGATACTAACTACCAGCAGTTCTTAACACAATCAGATAAGTTTGCTAGTTTTGATACCCACCTAGGCAAGGCTTATTTTACAAAACCAGAGGGTATTGGATCTGATGTATCTATAGTTCTAAAGTCAGATAAAACAATATTATTTATAAGAGGCTCTGGTAATACTAGCGAACAAACGTGGTCTCAGTTAATCAGCTCGCTAAAATTGCAATAGTACTTGTGGATAAGTAAAACGTAATAATTTAGTAGTTATAATTATTACAACAACTCGTAGTTTAAATGTAGGTGGTATATAAATTTGTTATGAGTATACAACAACTGTTAATGCAATATATTGTATCTATTTTAACAACAATACATGATAAAAATTAGCAAATAAGTATGTATAAATAGTCTATATTTTCTGTGTATAAAATTGTTGTTCACCGGATAAAACGTGGCTATACTGTAAGTACATCTTACGATCGCAAGGTAAGATAGCAACACAACACCAAAAACGTTTCTAATAAGATAAGTAGAAACAAAAACCAAAAAGGAAAAGATATGCTCCAACAGGGAAGGGACGCCCTAGTAGAGTCGTCACTTTTAAAAACGCCAAAAGGGCGGCATTTTAGCCGCTTTTTTGGCGTTTTTTCACTTCCGCCTAAGCAAGTAATTACAAGTCCTACTAGCGTACCGAAGTATAAACTGGCAATTCTCGTAATTGCCAGTTTGTTCGTCCCTCTTGGTACGCTAGTAGGACTTGTAATTACCAGTAAGCCAGCCCTCGCCCTAACCTCTAGCACCCTCAACTTCCAAGGCCGCCTACTAAGCAACACTGGTGCTGTGGTAGCGGATGGGACTTACAACATCCAGTTTAACCTCTACACTGTGTCAGCTGGTGGTTCTACTCAGTGGACCGAAAGCTATCTAAACACAACTACACCAGTAACCCTGAAGTATGGCTACTTCAGTGTTCCACTAGGTTCAATAACATCATTCCCAAGTACTATAAACTGGGACCAAGAACAATGGCTTGGTATGACAGTACGTGGAACAGGGTCTTGTGCCTTTGGTGTATGTACCCCAACTGATGCTGAAATGACCCCACGCTTTAAGCTAACCGCTGTACCGTATGCCTTCCAAGCAGGTAATGCCCAAGCAGTCAGCAGTAACCCTACTACTACAGTCAGTACCAACAGTAATGCAGTTGCTATCCGAACAGG
>JAYUWM010000044.1:0-6355 GCA_043753565.1 bacterium | reverse complement strand
TTAAATACCTGGCGGGCCTTTAGATAGCCGTAGCCCGCAACACCTGCAACACCAACCACTGTTATAACAAACAAAGCTACAGAGCTGCGGAGTATTCTTTTACCTAAAGATTTTTTAGGCTTGGCAGAACGGCGGGCCTTTTTAGGATTAGCACTAGTGTAGTCAAGTGGTGCCTTTAGGTCTTGGCGTGCAGATAAAGGTGTAGATGCAGCAGTAAAGCCTTCTGTTTTTTGTACTGGGCGCATTTGACTATTATTAACTGGCCTAAAATTGCCGGCAACAGGAACATGCGATGAACCAGGTGGCCTTTTAGGGGCAAAGCCGTCTATGCCACGGCCTCTAGGATAGGATCGTTTTGGTTGTTTAAAATTGTCCATTTACGTAGTGTCTATTATAGCTGCATATGGGTACATTAGTAAACAGCACCTGGCCACCTACCCCTATAATGTTTTTTAGTATTTTTGTACAAACAAGGGGCAGTACTGTAATGTTATATATGAATGGAAGATAAAAATAACACAGTACCGGCGCCGGTAATTGACACATCCGCAAATTATAGCGCACCTATTAAAAGCAGGCGTGGCAATAGTGCATTTAAAAGCATACTTACGACAATTCTTATTTTAATTGCAGCGCCAATTACAGCCATACTTATAACTAGCTTTGTTTTTCAGAGTTACGAAGTTTTTGGGCCAAGTATGAAAAATACCCTACACGAAGGCGATAGACTGATAGTAGTTAAAGCGCCGCATACTTGGGCGCGCCTGCGCGGGAGCAATTTTATACCAAAACGCGGCGACATAGTTGTTTTTGTTAAACGTGATCTATTTGTTGCTGGCGATTCTGGTAACAAGCAGCTTATTAAGCGCGTTATTGCTTTGCCAGGAGAGCGGGTTGTAGTTAAAGACGGCATAGTTACTGTATATAACAGCCAACATCCAGGCGGCTACCAGCCAGATACCGAAGGAGAATGGAAAGACACCATTCAAAAATCTAACATCGAGGGCGAATGGACCGTAGCCAGTGACGAAGTGTATGTATGTGGAGATAACCGCAATAATTCGCTAGATTCGCGTACTTTTGGGCCCATAAAACAAAGCGACATTGTGGGGGTTGCTGCGTTTAGGTTCTTGCCTACCGACCAAGCCCGCTCGTTGTAGCTTGGTCTTGTGCTAATTTACCTGCTGCTTTAAAGTCTTTAAGTGACCCAAAACGTTTGCGAATAGTAGAATAACTGCATATTCTACCCTGTAAAAATAATTCTCTTAAACGCCTTTGCGTCCACTTTTCTATTGGTAAATGGCATAGAACGTTATTAACAATTTGCTCATTAGTTATCCTCGGATCATGTGGTATTGCATCGCTATTCGCCCGGCGTTTTATTGGTTCTACAGATTGTAGAGCCTTAATACCGTTTCTAATAAGGTAATTTACTGTACTGACTTTGCAGCCGTCTTCATGTGCTATTTGCAGCGTAGTAAGTGGCCCATCACCGTTAAAGCCAAATCTGCGCTGCAGCGCATGTTTTTGCTTTGGTGTTAAATTTCCCCATGGTAATTTTGCAATTATGTCCCGCGTATCATTACCTTCGATACCGCTGTATACATCCCAAACAGCTACCTCATTACTGGCACCAACCCACTCATCGTCACACATATCGCTGTCTGCATCACATCGCACTTGCCAAGCATCGTCATCGGTATATTGCTCTGTAAGTACTGGCTGGCTTGTATAAAATTGCTCGATGCGTATAGCAATTTTTGCAGCATCTACAGATTCGGTGTGATAGCTTGCAGACCCGGACTCGCTTAGTGCAGTAGTGTAATCTAAGTAGTTTAAATGCCCTGGCTTAACTATATGTAATTGTTGTATTTTAGCAGCTGCATTGAGGTGTTGTAAGCTGCCTGGGTACGTGACATTGTAACCACCATTATCCATAAACTCACGATGTGCCTGTGAAAATGCACGGCCAATTATTTTAGCACCGACGGTTCTTTGGCCTTGGTACTGTTGCAAATGCCAATCTATAGACACATTTGCAAAAAAAGACTGTACGCAGTCATCATGATTTACCAGGCCAATTGGTTCATTTTGGTCATAACGCCTGACCATTTTGCTAGCACCAAAATTAACGGCTTTAATAATACTACCTAGGTAAGCTTGCGTTGCTATGCCACCAAGTTCGCCGGTGCCAAAATAGCGGGCAATCTGTACTTCGGCATGCATAGTAGCATATAGTTCGTACTGCTGTGCGTCTGTTAAATCACGTACATACGTACTGCCATTATGCAGCGCGTTAATAACTTCGCCTAACGGCTCCTGCGGTAATAAGCCATTCTCCATTTACACTATTATAACTCTATATTGAATATAATATAATTAAATGTACTAACTTTATGAAAGGTCGTTTAGTATACGGGCCATGTCGGCGTCGTCGTTAAAATGAATCAGCAAGTCACCGCCTTTTGCAGTGCGGCGTATTTTTACTGGAGTATTTAGCGCTTCGCTAAGTTGTTTTGTTTGAGGCGTTTGAGTAGCTAAGCCTGCTTTAGCTTGAACCGGCGTTGCTGCACCTTTTTTATGTGCTGACACAAATTGCTCGGCTTGGCGTACTGACCAGTTATTATCAATAATATACTTTAGTAATTGAGCCTGCATACTGGGGCTATCTTTAAGTGCCAAAATTTGGCGAGCATGACCTTCTGAGATTTTATTTTGACTTAGGGCTTTTACCGCATCTTCTGGCAATTGTAGTAGTCGCACAATATTGTTTACAGTGGTTTCGGCCTTACCAAGCTTTTGGGCAATGTCTGCGTAGGTTAGGTTAAAGTGCTGGTGCAACCTAGCAATTGCAATTGCTTGTTCGTAAGGGCTTAAGTCTTCGCGCTGTACGTTCTCTACTAAAGCTAGTTCTAGTTCGTGCAGTTCACTTAACGTACGCACAATTGCCGGAATTTTATCCAGCCCTGCTAGTTGGCTGGCTCGGTAGCGGCGCTCGCCTGCAACAATGCGGTATGTCTTATCATTTTTTTGTACAACTATAATTGGTTGCAGTACGCCGTGTAATTTAATTGATTCAGCTAGTTCTTGTAGTGCTGTATTATCAAATTGCTTACGTGGTTGTTCGGCATTTGGGTATACATCATTTATTAATAATTTTTGTATTCGATTACTGTCGTCTTCTAGTAATGCCCTGTCTACCTCTGTTGGTATTAGACTGTCAAAGCCCCTACCTAGTCCAAATTGTTTACTCATTACTGGTCCTTTCTAGTACTTCACGTGCCAAACCTTTGTATGCACGGGCGCCTTTGCTCCACTTATCGTGCTCGGCGATTGTCTTGCCGTAACTTGGTGCTTCGGCTAATCGTATGTTGCGTGGAATGCTTGTGCTAAATACTTTCGGGCCAAAATGTTTATGTAGCTCATCTTTTACTGCAGTAGATAGGCTGGTGCGGCTATCGAACATTGTCATAACAATACCTAACAGTTCTAGGTGCGGATTAACACTGGCACGCACCCTACTAACTACATCTATCAGTTGGCCTAAACCTTCTAGTGCGTAAAATTCTGTTTGTACTGGTATTAACACTTTATCTGCTGCCGTTAGCGCGTTGATTGTAAGTAGGCTTAGCGACGGCGGGCAATCTATTAATACATAGTCGTAGGTTAAGTTTGTTAGTGCATTTTTTAGCACAAATTCGCGGCCCTGTGCTTGCACTAGTTCTACCTCGCTTGCGGCAAGTGTTGTGACTGTTGGTAGTATATGTAAGTTTTTTTGTGCAGTGGCAAGTACAATATCTGACACACTTGCCTCACCGCGCAATAGTTCGTACATAGTTTTTTGTTCAATAGCCTGTTTGTTGATAGCAAGGCCACTAGTTGCATTGCCTTGGGGGTCTAGATCAACCAACAGTACCTGCTTGCCTGCCTTAGCCAAATACGCGCCAAGATTAATAGTAGTCGTTGTTTTACCAACTCCACCTTTTTGGTTTGTGACTGCTATTGTTATCACGTTGTTTATTACCCTCTTTTGTATCTATAGGGTACCACAAATTGCCCTAACAGTGGTAGGGCTAATCTTTGATGAGGTTTTGTCTAATGTCGGCTATGCGGGCGTTAGCCTTTTTTAGACGCCTACTGTTTCGATAAACTTCTGATTCTACGATTAGTGCTGTTAAACCTGCATACGCCAAACCAATAGTTAGATATGTTCTATCAGTTAAATTATCTCCGTTTTCTGCAGATCTTATCAATAAGATAGCTGCTGTACCGCCTGCCAAAAATACTGGATAGGTTAATGCCCTGATTCTGCGAGCCGGCTCTATATCATCTATAGCTTTTTGTTCTGCCTGCAAAAGTGGTTGGGCTGTTTCGGGGTTAAAACCGGCTGGTTGGTCTTGGTTTGCTGGAATTTGTACATTATCATGCATAAATTCATACTTTTCGCCCGACGGCGTCACGTATGTGTCGGTTACCTGCCTAAATGCCCGGAACTGCTGGTTGTCTGGGCTAGTTACATCTGTGGGTTGGCTGATTTGATCCATGCCATAACAGTAGTAAATTGCCGCTATAAAGTCAATTGCTTACGCTTAGCGGCGGGCGCTAGATGTGGCAGTATACTGGAAGTAGTCGATGTTACAGTCTTTTGGTGTACCGTTTGTTGTGTAGCAAGTTAGTGCTGGGCTTATTGCACCGTTGCTTATAGTTGCACCTGTTACAGAATACTTTGTGCCATTTACAAAGAAGTCTACGGCAGAGCTACCAACAGCTACAGATGAGACTCGTATTTCTAGGGTAGCGAAGGTAGTTGCAGCCACAGCTATAGTTGAGTTTACGCAAGTTGGAATACCACCAGTGCCATAACAATATCGCCAGTTTGCACTGACTGCTTGGTCGTATTCCCACCATACACCTGCAGTTGGTGCCGTAACCGTGTTGGTTTGGTTATGGCCACCAACGCGCATAACTAAGCTAGTAATTACTGCACCTGGTGCTACTGAATACCTAAAGTTTTGGTTTGCTGCCAATACCATAGAATTTGTACCTGCTGTTTGATTAAGATTAATTGTTGAACCACGGTTTGCAGTACCTGTAGTTGTGATACGGAAAATACCAGGGCGGTCTCCACTTACAACTGGGGCGGTTGCATTATTATACGATAACGTCGATGCGTTGGCGATTGTAGAGAATGTCCAGCTGTTGGTGCCAATAGTACCTGACGCTGTACCACCGCTCATAAATTCTTCTTCAAGCATTACTGCTCGGTCAATTGGGTTTGTTCCACATGTTTCAAAGCGACCATCACGGTAACACCTAAACTGAGCCCAAAAACTATTATAGTATTGAGCGCCGTCTACCGAGGAGGTACTATTAGGATCGCCGGTAGTGTTTTTAGTATCGTTTATAAGCACTACGGCGGTGGCATCAGCTGCATCAGCCCCGACACGTACGAGTGAGTTTGTTGTATCTATAGTAAAGAAACTGGTGCCGCCAACATTTTTAATATCTAAAGCCGTAGCGCTGGTAGTACTAATTGTAGTAGCGCCGTCATTACCAATTGTAAACACACCAGCTGCATTTTTTTGCAGAGTAAGTATGTTGCCGCTGGCACCAGTTTTGTTAATAAATATGCTGCTGTTTGTACTGGCATCTACCTGCGCCGCACCTGGTCCTATTAGTGTTAATGTGCCTGATTCATTAGGTACTGTTATTGTACGATTAGCGGTTGGGTCGGTAATAGCGAAGCTAGTTGTAAAAGCATTATCTGTAGCCCCCTGGAACGTAAGAGCATTTGCACCAAGTATTTGGCTATTAATAGTAAGACTGTCAGTTACAGCATCGCCAATAGTAGTGTTACCGTTGATTGCAGTGTCATTTACTAGGGTTGTGTTACCAGTAATACTTGCACCGCCGCTAGCAATTGTAAGGCCATTGATATTTTGCAATATACCGCCATTTGTAAGACGTGATGTACCCGCTGTTTGCAAATCCCCTTCTGAAATATTAAGGCTGGCTGCACCGGCGGCGGTGTTGGTTAAAATAAATGTTGTGTTAGTACCGTCGCTTAGGTCGATTGTAAAGCTGCCGGCCGCCACACGTTGCAAGGTTGTATCTGAAGCAGCAATAACTATCGTGTTGCTTGCACTGTCTAGTGTAAGTGCTGCCCCGCCGCCCGAACTTAGCGTTAATGCACCGCTGCTGGTTAGTATTGGTGTTGTGACACTTGTGCTAAAACTAACTGCGTTATTTGTTGTAACATTACCGGCGGCGCTAAGGGCCAAGTTACCGCTTGCACTAATAGCCACAGTACCCGACGCGTCAGGTATAGTAATAACGTTTGAAGCAGTTGGGTCAA
>JAYUWM010000043.1:0-2047 GCA_043753565.1 bacterium | reverse complement strand
AAACAAAGTAGCCTGTATCACTAACCACTAAACCATTTTGGCGTAGAAGCCACTGGTAAACCTCTAGCTGACGCTTGTAGCTTATTTGCCAATCACTATCAATGCCGACTGGCTTATCTTTGCTGGTTGCTTTGTAATCAACTACGATCGCTTCGCCTTGGTCGTTAACCCATACATCATCAATGCCGCCAAACACATGTAGGTTTGTAGCCTGGTGCACAGTTGTTACGCCGACAAATGTATTGCGCCAATCATCAAGGTTTTGGTGCTGCATTGGTACGGCTTGCAGGCCCCCTGCTACCATAATCGGATGCGGGGTTCCAGCACCACGGTGCACATCAAATTCTTTTTTAAAAAGTTCGTCGATGGTTTTGTTAATGTTAAACGGTGGGCCATTTGGACGGGTAATTTTGAGCCGCACATCTAACCAAAAGCAGCGCGGGCACTGCATAAACAGTTCGATTTTACTGCGGGATACTTTAAACGGAGTGGTCTGCCCCACTTTATACGGCTGTGATCGTTCCCTCCAGTAATTGTTCGCCATTTAAACTAGTATACCAGCTAGACCACTGAATAGATGATACTGATTAGTTAGAACCTGGTGACGCCGTATTCTGCGTAAAACTTAGGATCTTCGTCGTATATGTAGCCTGGTAATTGATTGGTCTGATTAGCGCTGCTTCCATATGTGAATTCGTAACTGCCGTCAGGTAGCTTTTTTAGTGCGGCAATTTGTATTGGTAGTGATGTACTAGCACACAAATAGCGGTATACAGCAAACTTATTTGTTAGATGTACGTCAGACATTAGCAGTGGTTTACTATTACATAATTGCCTACTTAGCGAGGCTGTGTTGTTTTTAGCTATGAAGTCTTTTTCAGCCTTTTCAGCATCAATTATTTTTTGAAATTGCCCTACAGTTACATACGCTGCTGCCAGTTTTTGGCTTTGTTCTTTAAGTTTATCGTTGGTTACTTTGTATTGGTATCCTAAAAAGCCTATACCACCAAGAAGTAATACAAAGAGTAGTATTAAAAGGACTTTTTTGCCCCTTCCTTTTGGCTTTTGCTGCGAGGCCGCCACATACTGTTGTGGCTGAGGGGGCGCTACTATTGGTGTTGGAGCTAACGGTTGCACTGGTACTTGATTTTGATTATCCATAAGCATGATTATATCACGCAAATTAGCCTAGCGTACTACGACGTTCGTATGTCGATTTTTTTGCGGCTAAAGCCAATATACAAAATTACTGGTACAAGAATAATCCAGCAGATTACTAGCAGTACTCTTATGATGCCGACTTCATTATTTGCATAGCTGTTAACACCGTAAGTACCCATTACAGATAGTATTATCCATACCGATATAACAAGTGACACAAATAGTGCAATAATTTTGCGCGCACTGCCTACGCCATATTTGCCAAATGTAATGTACCTATCACTAGGTATTACTTTCATAGCTGAGGTCTTTTTTTTGTTTAACAAATCGCTATATAACAAAGATTGGTGCAGTGATTCTACAACGGCTTGTGCTGCACTAACTAGTTGCTGGCTATCTATTTGGTTGTAGTAAATTTTTTTGCGGCTATACAACATTAACCTGTTTTCTATGCACTCAAAATCATATACTCTGGCGATGTCTAATAGTACCCTCATTGTGTTTGGGTTTAAAACAGTTAAAACCTCTAATCTGTCTACATGCCTTGCATAGACAGTGGTATCTGTGCCGAAGTCGCCCTCTAGGTTGTACTTTTTAATATCTGTAAAACTACGCTGTAGGCCAAACCTGCCATTGTTGCTATGTAAATCTACAAATACATGTGGTAAAAACGCTGGCAATTCTACTTGGATACCATTAAGTTTTTCGCCAGCAATTTTTAGGTGGTCGCCGTAAAAATATTTATACTGATGGCCACTTACAGTAAAAAACCCTTGACTAGTGCGTGTTGGGTTTAGAACCTTAAAAACAATGTACGATAGCATAGCACTAATGAAAACATCACCGCCCAAGGCATTGCTGGTAATAATAAATGTCGCAAACGTCA
>JAYUWM010000042.1:0-2050 GCA_043753565.1 bacterium | reverse complement strand
ACACCCCAACCAAACAATGGTAATATAATTTAAAACTGATGCAGGTAGACTGCATCAGTTTTTTTTACTAAGATTTATATAATAGCAACCACCATTTTTCCAATTTGTATTTTACCAATTACGGTAAAACGCAATGCAAAAAACTCAGGAAAATGATTGAAAATAAAGTGCAGAACCAATCTTTTTATAACTACAATCATTATTGACATAATCTCCGCAGCACCTGTACGGAACTAAAAATTAAACAACATGAAACAATATTTAAAATACTTTAAAGCAGGGCTGGCCTTTATACCACTGTCACTGCTTTTTATTAATGCCAATGCACAAAGCGGCGAGGGATATTACGGACCCACTACAAATTCGGGCACAGCAAGCCATGGTGTTGGCACTGCTAATGATGCATTTTTTATAGCTTCCACAGGCAGTTACGACGGGGTTGGTTTTGGCCCGAGTACCGACTTTTTTGGGGGCCCGGCCTTTGTTGCAGGTGCTCAGGAAATTGCAGGTTCTGTAGCTCCGTCTTTTAGCACCCTGCAAATTTCCAACGGTGCTACCAGCGCATTAAATATTACCAATACTGCTGGCATCGATGTAGCTGTAGCATTGCAATTAAACAACGGTATTACAACAACGGTTAACAATGTTGCAGGCGCCATAAGACTTACAGCTGCGGCTACAAATACCGGCACTTTTAGTACCACCAGTTTTGTAGATGGTTATGTAGGTAAGGCTGGCGCCAACTCTTTTTTGTTTCCCTTAGGTAGTGGCAGTACTTATAGCCCCACTACTTTTAGCAACCCTAATGGTACTACCCTGCGCTATACATTAGGTGCGCCAGGTATGCCAACGGCGCTTTCAACCACGCAGGGTGCAATTAACCTGGCTACCGTTAGCAATAAAGAATTTTATCCCATCAGCAGCCTTGCTCCCTCAGCCAGTACAATTACTATTCCTTATGGTAATTTTGGACCTGCAGGTTATGTTACCGATCCGTCTACCCTTACTATTGCTGGTTTTAACGGCACCTCCTGGGTAAATCTCGGCTCGGCCAGCAATATTATTAATACTACTGCCAAAACTGTTACCGTAGCACTTAACCAGGCGCTTACAAGCAGCTTTACGCAAATAACACTTGGCAGTACCTCTGCCTTTAACCCATTGCCTGTTACCCTTACAAGCTTTAACGCTACCGCTGCAAACTGCACCGCCTCGCTTAAGTTTAAAACAAGTGCCGAATACAACAGCAAAAGCTACGGTATTGAGCATAGTACAGACGGGGTAAACTTTACAAGTATTGCAATTGTACCAAGCAATAACAGCGCTACAGGTGCAAGCTATGGCTACCTTGATAAAAACCTGGCAGCAGGCATTAATTACTATCGCCTTAAAATGATTGATATTGATGCTGCATTTACCTACAGCAATGTAATTTCTATCAGCAGCAATTGTAATGGTGCCGGTACTTTAACCGTATGGCCTAACCCCGCTAAAGATGTTATAAAAGTAGCAGGCTTAACCGGTAAAAACACACTGATAATTTTAGATGCACAAGGAAAGCGCATGGCAAGTATTTTTAACGCCAACCCAACACAAAATATTAATGTTAGCCAATTTGCAGGCGGTACTTACTTTATACAAGTAAATAATACCAACGGTAAAACAACTACTATAAAGTTTGTAAAAAACTAGAATAGATTTTTTAAAGAGCGTTTGTGTTTTTATTTTTTGTTTTACTATTAAGTAACCGGTCAAACGTGGTAGTGAGATCGGTTACTTTTAAAATTATTATTCAGGGTAACCAGTTGTACGAACGCGCATGACTGGTTACCCTTTTTTTATTTTGCAGCTTTGCCGTTTTGGTGATTTATTTTTTTGCCGGTAAGGCGTTGAGACGTTTATTATTAAATTTTTTTGCCGGTAAGGCGTTAAGGCGTTTTACTGTTTTGTTTTTTTGCCGGTAAAACGCGTAAAAAAGTTGTGAATTATAAGTGGTATGATTGAAGGCTTAATAGTTTATTTAGAGATTAAAACTATATGCTACTTTGGC
>JAYUWM010000041.1:0-2087 GCA_043753565.1 bacterium | reverse complement strand
AAGGGGTCAACTCGACCGTCACGCTGTCGCCGGGGACAATACGAATAAAATGTTTTCGCATCTTACCAGCAACATGAGCTATAATTCGGTGTCCATTTTCAAGTTCGACTTTGAACTGAGTACCCGGTAGGGTCTCGACGATTACGCCACTCAGTTCTATTACTTCCTTGTTTTTGGCCATAAATTATATATCAACTTTAAATTATAACAGCTTACCCCTTATTGGGCAAGTTACTTTTTGACTTTTTTGTCAGTTTTGCTAGGCTTTTTGCCCTTCAAGAATCTTCCGCCGAATCTTAGCTTGCGAGCACCGCTAGCTGCGAGTGCCGGTTCGTCTGAACCATAAAAGAAATCAGGCGTACTATAATCGTCATAAGTTACCATTAAAGCTCTTGATTCTATCTGACGCAATGTTTCGATAGAAACAGCAACCAAGATAAGCACACTGGTACCCCCAATGCTTACACTAGTCTTTAGGAATACCTGAGCAACAATTGGTGCAAGCGCAAGCAATCCAAGGCTAAACGATCCAAAAAGTGTTAAACGGCTAACGACACGCTGCAGGTATTTTTCGGTTTGATAGCCTGATCTGATACCTTCTACAAATCCACCTTGTTTCTGCAAGTTTTCGGCAATTTCTTTGCTATTAAAAGTAATGCCTGTATAAAAGTAGGTAAACATTACGATTAGCAAGAAGTAAACTATTGGATAAATAAACGGCGTAAAACCTGGCTGCTCGAATGTTTGGGCTGAAGGTGTCTGAAACCATGTTATAAGTTTGGTACCTGTATCTACCAAGCGGGCACTGTCGTTGTTAACTAAAAGGCGGCCCAGAAATTCTGGAAGGCTAAGGAATGCAAGCGCAAATATAATTGGTACTACACCAGCTGTAATAACCTTAACGGGAAGCATGGTGGTAACACCGCCGTATGTGCGGTTGCCCTGTACGCGCTTAGCGTAGTGAATAGTTATTTTACGCGATGCCTCGTTCAACTTGACCACTAGATAGGTGGTAATTATTACACTTGCTACAATAGCCAGGGTTACTAACAGTGCTTCGGTACTAACAGGGATTGATTGACCAAAGATACTAATGTTTTCTTTGCCACTAAAAACGCTGTTGGCAAGTCCAACAATTGTAGCGGGCAAACTAGATACAATACCTACTGTGATTAGCAGGCTTATACCGTTACCAATACCTTTTTCAGTAATAAGCTCGCCTAACCACATAACAAGCATAGAAGCTCCGGTAAGTGCAGCTACCATTAATGCCCACTGGCCCATACTGGCCGTTTGGGCAATATTACCTGACGGTGCATATGGGCTAGCTGTTTGGCTAACCAAATATACAGCGCCAATAGACTGAATGATAGCGAGCGGAAACGCCAACATACGAGTATATTGGTTAATCTTTTTACGGCCATATTCGCCTTCTTTATTTAAAGACTCAAGCTTTGGTATAGCTTTAGTAAGCAACTGCATAATGATGGACGCGTTAATATACGGCCCAAGACCAATCAACATAATTGAAAGGTTAGCTAAAGCACCACCAGAAAGAATATCTAAAAATCCTAAGAGCTGAGTGGTTTTAGCTGCGGTAATTAAGCCTTCTAGTACCTGCTGCAACGTTTCGGGTGTGCCAATAGGTATTGGTATATGCGCCAGTACGCGGAAAACAAGTAACATACCACCAACGGCCAGTAAACGCTTGCGCATATCTTCATTTTTAAGTGAGCGCGTCATCAGTTTCCAGTTCATTTGAGTCCCCTAGTCCATTCCTGTCAATAAAAAAACTCCTCTTACTATACCAGTTAAGAGGAGTTTGCAGCAATAAAACGAAGTTGTAAAAACGACTTGGTTATTACTTTATTTTAGCTGTGCGCATTGGTACGGATGTTTTGGTAAACTTACCACCGGCTTTTTCGATTAATGCTACGGCGCCAGCGCTAGCTGCCTGCACATTAACAATTAGCTTTTTGGTAATTTCACCCCTTACAACTAGCCTTACACTTTGGTACGGGTTATCAATAAGGCCAACTTCGAACAAAGTAAAGTTATCTACTACACCACCTAGTGCGTCTGCTTTA
>JAYUWM010000040.1:0-2101 GCA_043753565.1 bacterium | reverse complement strand
GCATATGCTAACAAAATATAATCTAACTAAAACTAAAAAGGACTAATAATGAAAACAAACAAAAAAGACCAGCGTGGTATTACCCACCATCTAATGCTGGTAGGTTTAGCTGTAGTAGTACTAGGTGCTATAGGCTTTGCAGGCTTTAGGATATATAAAAGCAAGAATGATATTAGTGCAAAGGCAGCTTACTGGACTCCTTTAGGAAGTACTGCTGGCGGAAGCAAGGCATATGCATGTAGACCAAGTGCAAGTTCTGTAAAGGTCCAATTTCAGAGGTCAGCTGCAGATAGGTATAAGTTTGTCGGTGCTGCAGCAAGTTCGATAAAGGCACGTAGTTCGGATAATTATAGTTCACGAACTTCATATACATGGACGACTAATGCCTATGGCTCCTATATGTATATTACAGTTCCAATACTCGCAGGGAATAACTATGTAAGTGGCTTCTTTAGGACGGATACGGCTGGTAACGGTGAGTATGTTGCCGGCATAGATTTATATAGAGTTACTACTGTTTGTTAGTCAGCTATTCCGAAGACGCATAATTCTAAAAAAGCGCATAAAAATATCCGCTTTTTTAGTACCTAAAAGTGCTATAATGTAAGTATAAATTTAGGAGAAAATATGGCAATTGTCTTACTGGCTATCGCAGGTTTACTGGTTGTAACGCTAATTGTAATTTATAACGGCCTTGTACGCACAAAAATTCGCGTAGACGAAGCATGGAGTGATATTACTGTTCAGCTTAAGCGCCGCGTAGATTTAATCCCTAACTTAGTAGAAACCGTTAAAGGTTACGCTAAGCACGAAGAAGGTGTATTTACTAGGGTTACTGAAGCCCGCGCCGCTACAGTTAACGCTGGCAGTAGTGTAAAAGCTACAGCCGAAGCCGACAATATGTTAACAGGCGCCCTTAAAAGCATTTTTGCAGTTGCCGAGGCTTACCCTCAATTGCAAGCCAGCGAAAACTTTAGACAGCTACAAGCAGAACTTGTAGACACCGAAGATAAGATTCAGGCAGCACGCCGCTTTTATAACGGCTCTGTTCGCGACTTAAATACTAAAATTCGTACGTTCCCTACTGTTATTTTTGCTAAGTTGCTTGGCTTTACCGAGCGCGAGTTTTTTGAACTAGACGAAGCAGCCCAGGCAGTTGCCGAAAAGCCTGTTGACGTAAAATTCTAAAGACCCAAAGTTTAGTAAATGTATAACGAGATATCCGCCAACAAGCGAAAAACATTCTTTTTGCTGCTATCGTTCTTTGCGTTAGTTAGTGCTATTTCATATGTATTTTCTAGAGCACTAGGCAATAGTTCGATATTTGCGTATGCCGTGGTATTTGCTGTGTTTTACGCGCTTTGGGGATATTTTGCTTCTTCAAGCGCCGCGCTAGCTTTAAACGGCGCTAAACAAATTGTAAAATCAGATAACCCACGTTTGTTCAGAATAGTCGAAAACCTTGCAATAACGGATGGTTTACCCACGCCAAAAGTTTATATTATAGAAGATACTGGCCTAAATGCTTTTGCAACAGGCCGCGACCCGCAGCATGCCAGTGTTGCTATTACTACCGGCTTACTAGCGGTTTTAACAGATGCCGAGCTGCAGGGGGTTATGGCGCACGAAATGGGCCACGTTAAAAACTATGATATTCGCGTTAGTATGGTTGCATTTGCTCTAGTTGGTGTAATTAGTTTGCTATGCGATATGTTTTTGCGTATTAGTTTTTGGGGACGCGATAACGATGACGATTCTAACGGGGTTTTAATGATAGTTGCGATTATTGCTGTAATACTAGCGCCAATAGTAGCAATACTAATACAGCTATCTATTTCGCGTAGGCGTGAGTATTTAGCAGACGCCACAGGTGCACTCACAACTCGCTACCCAGAGGGCCTTGCTAGCGCTCTAGAAAAAATACGTGATGGTGGGGCAGCATTAAAACGTCAAAACTCTAGCACGGCACACTTTTTTATTGCTAATCCACTTAAGGGTAAATCAATATCAAATTTATTGAGTACGCATCCACCCGTAGACGACCGTATCAAAAAATTACGTGATATGAATACTGTTAAATAATGGCCATCAGCAAAAAGTT
>JAYUWM010000039.1:0-6560 GCA_043753565.1 bacterium | reverse complement strand
TTGAGCTGCCGTTACATGTAACATTTGTAGCTAGTATAACGGATAATTTACTTAAGATGAATAGTTCTAAAGATAAAGCTATTCTAGTGTTGTAGCTTCGGTTTGGCCTTCAGGCTTTAAAATACTATCAACAAGGCGGTCGATATCATCATTACTCAAGTTTGCTTTAACTACATAGCCTTCGATACCTAAATCGCGTAGACCTGTTGGCGCATCGATTTCGTTTAGGTTGCTAATAATATAAACTTTTATGTTTTTGCCCCAATCAGCAGCGCGCATCCGGCGCAAAACTTCATCACCAGCAATAACCGGCATCATCATGTCTAGTAGCACGAGTGCAGGCTTTAGGCGCTCTATAGCGTCTAGTGCAAGCTGGCCATTGTATGCAATATGGCATTCGTAGCCGATAATCTCTAACCTGATCTTATATATGTCTGCTAGTGCAGCGTTGTCTTCTGCTATAACAATTCGTAGCGGTGTAATTGTGTCGTTATTCATAGCTTAATCATAACGCACATACCGTTTAAGTAAATAGTGCTACTTTGGATTAGCGTAATTAACGCCTGCATGCTGTGCAAGATTCTTCTTGCATGTCGCTATTAGTCCAAATAGTAAGTGCTTTAGCGGTACCTATTACATCTCGGTAAGCTACAAAATCTGCAACCCTACGCACCAAGCCAACTATAAATCCAGAAATTACTAAGCCTTTGTACTGCATTACTCCCCAACCATTACCAGCCGGTATTACTTGCGCTGGTGACCGCTCGATATATGAAGGCCGCTTTTTATTGTGCATACGTGCTTTTATATCTTTTGCAATAAAACTAGCATGCCAAACTGCAACAAGTGCTAAACCGCTGAATTTTGTAGATGCATTATCGCCACATACGTATATAGACGGTGATACGCTTAAATGCCTGTCAACAACAACCTTTCCACGCTTATCCAAGCTAAATGTCCAAGGGTAGTCTTTGTAGAATTCGCTGCTCTGTACGCCGGCAGTCCATATTACGGTATCTGTTTTAATAGCACCATTAGAAGTTTGCAAAGTATGTGCTGTTTCGGCATTTACCTTTGTATTTAAGTAAAGTTTAACGCCAAGTTTCTTTAACTGTTTTGTAACTTTTTTTGATGCTCTTTCGCTCATTAAACCTAAAATACGTGGGGCGGCTTCAACTAAGTGCAGTTTAACTTGCGATTGTGCTACTTTATGGTGCCTAGAAATGCGCTTTAAATAACTAGCCATCGCACCGGAAAGTTCTACACCAGTGGCGCCAGCGCCCACAATAACGTAGTTGTGTACCTGATTGTTGCTTATTAAATTATCATGTATATGTTGCTTTAGCTTTGCAACTTCATCTGGTGTTTTTATACCGTAAGACAGTTCAGGCAAACCTTTTATTCCAAAAAAAGTAGTTTTAGCACCTAGTGCAAACACAACTTGGTCATAGGCTATAATCTCGCCGCGGTCTGTAATTATAGACTTTTCGTCGGCGTTTAAGCCTGTAACAGTAGCGACTTTTAGTATGGCGTTTGGGCAATCAAGCAAAGCCCAGTCAATAGGTATTTTGGCTATACCCATCTTAAAACCAACAACAGCCCTATATAGTGCTGGACTATACCTAAAATCTGGCGTGGGGTTAATTACCGTTACGCTGATGTCTTTATTTTTACGTAGTTTACGTGCAAGGTGTAGACCTGCAAACCCTCCACCTGCTATAACAACATGCTTCATATATGCTTATGAGTATACGTACCGGCTATACTTGTTGCAACTTGTGGCTAAAATTATATTGCCAAAACACTTATGTATAAGCTACGCTAAAGCTTATATGAGTGATATTTCAAAAGATTTAAAAGATATTATAAGTGGTGATCTAGATACTTCAGATCAAAGCAAGGCGCTGTATAGCCACGATGCTAGCATGTTCGAAATGATTCCAGAATATGTAATTGCACCTAAAAATACAGAAGATATTAAAAACGTAGTTAACTATGTTGCTAATAACAAGGCATCAAACCCTGGTTTATCTATTACCGTACGTAGCGGTGGAACTTGCATGTCGGGTGGCTCTATTAACGATTCAATCATTTTAGATGTAAATAAGTACCTACGCAGTGTAGGGCAAGTAACCGAAACACATGGCAATACTCAACCCGGTGTATTTTACCGAGATTTCGAAAAGGTAACATTGCAAAACGGCGCTGTAATGCCTAGTTTCCCGGCTAGCCGTGAACTTTGTACAGTTGGTGGTATGGTTGCTAACAATGCTGGCGGCGAGCGCTCACTACAATACGGTAAAACAGAAGAATTTATTCAATCACTCAGAGTGGTGCTAGCTGATGGTAACGAGTATGTAATGGAAAAGCTAAATAAGACAGAGCTAGATGCTAAAATTGCCCAAAACAACTTTGAGGGCAATTTGTACAAACAAGTGTTTGACTTAGTAGAAAATAACTACGACGCAATTAAGGCCGCCAAACCTGGGGTATCTAAAGATTCAACTGGTTACCACATTTGGGACGTCTGGGACCGCCAAACAGGTGTATTTGATATAACCAGGCTTATTGTAGGCTCGCAAGGTACCTTAGGTATTATTACGGATATTACGTTTAGGTTAGTTAAGGCGCCTAAACAATCTGGTACATTGGTAGTATTTTTACGCAAAATAGACGACTTAGGTACGCTTATTAATAAAGTTCTAGAACACAATCCAGCTACCTTTGAGGGTTTTGATAACTACACATTAATGCTTAGTTTTAAGCTTTTCCCGTATTTCCGCAAAACTATCGGTTGGTGGGGAATGATTAAACTAGCCTTCCAACTTATACCCGATGCTTTAATGCTACTACGCGGCATACCTAAAATGGTGTTGTTGGTAGAATTTCAGGGGGATTACGCTAAAGAGGTTGCCGATAAGGTACACCAGCTACGCCTAGATATGAAAGAATTTGGCCACGAAGCATTGTTTGAAGAAGACGAAACAGAGGCTAAAAGCCGCAAGTTTTGGATTATGCGCCGCGAAAGCTTTGCCTTGTTACGTAGTAAAGTTAAAGATAAGCACACAGCACCATTTATGGATGACTTGATTGTACCGCCAGCAGTATTGCCGCAGTTTTTACCAGAAATTAGGGCTGTTATTAATAAATACAAATTACTAGCAACTATTGCAGGGCATATGGGCGATGGTAACTTCCATATTATTCCCCTAATGAACATCGAACGCCCAGAAGAAAAAGCTAAGCTAGAACCTGCCATGAAAGAAATAAACGCGATTGTACTTAAATACAAAGGCAGCTTAAGTGGTGAACATAATGATGGATTGATCAGGGGCCCATGGCTTAAAGATATGTACGGCCAACAAACTTTTGACTATTTTAAACAAGTTAAAACAATTTTTGACCCGCAGAACATCTTTAACCCGCACAAAAAAACTGATGCAAATTGGCAATACAGCATGGCCCACATGCGCGAAAAATTTTAGTTTACACAAATAAAACAAAAAATGCACATGGTTTTTGTGCGATTTATTGCTACACTATTTGCCAATGGATAAACATGAACAAGACGAATTTGATCAGATTGTATGTACACAGTTTAGTGACCTTATGCCTGCCGACCCAGACGAAGTTGAATATTTAAAGCTATTAGCGCTTGATTTAGCTAAAAGGGGCGGTTTAGATGGGGTGCACAGAATATATGAGTATGAGACACATTGTGGTTTAGTTGAGTTTAGCCACGAAACTTGCAAGGATTTCGAAGAAACAAAACTTAACATAACACCCAGTGACGAATGTGATTCCGATGCATTTGGTATATGGTTCATAAACGGTGAATTAGAGGATTTTTTTGTAGATGCGGAGTGTATTAACGATACAGAGCAATTTTTAGATGACATATTAGCCGATCCCTCACTAACACCTGCAGAAAAAAGCTTATTTAAGCATGTAGGGGCGATTGTTGTTGCATACGGCAGAGGTGAGAAAAATCCCAGCCCATATGTAGCAACAGAAAAAGGTACTCTACATATTGCAAGCTTAGTTAAAACCACAGTAGATGCAAGGGCAACCTACATAAAAGAGAAGCTGAGCTACTTGCATACACCGGACGAGTTTAGACGTTTATCAGTGTTACTTGGTCACACTGTTAGGTTATCGGATATAGGGATAGTTGCACCAATGATAGAGTCAGTTTCTGTTAGATACACGGATAAAGTGCTCAGCAGATGTTACGCTTATGAAAGTACTGGTCCATTAAGTTCTATCAGTGTTACTCGGCTAGGTTCTGAGAATACAACTGAACCACAGTTATTGGAACTAAATGGCCTAACAACATTCAATGTAGCCACATTAGTAAACACCTTGCAAGATCGCCTAGTAGGCCGAGACCTCGACGCTTCACAGGGGTAATCACTTCACAAATAGTAACTATATAGTATACAATAAAGCAAATGGCCAAAGTACAAGCTACAAAACCTCTGTTAATTATGATGCACGGCTTCCCCGGAAGTGGTAAAAGCTATTTTGCTCGCCAACTAACCGAGAACATGCACATTGCCCACATTCAGGGCGACCGAATAAGGGGTGAGCTGTTTAGCGAACCGCGCTACGATAAGCAAGAAAACCGAATTGTCGCCCAGTTAATGAACTACATGGCTGAAGAATTCTTGAGTGCTGGTGTTAGTGTTATATACGACGAAAACACATCTCGTTTAACTACTCGTATGTCACTGCGTGACATGGCACGCCGCCGACACGCTACACCGCTTATTGTATGGTTGCAAATAGATGCCGACAGCTGTTTTGTACGCTTACCAAAGCGTGACCGACGCCGCACCGAAGACAAGTTTGCCCGCGATTATACAGAACATACTTTTGCGCATTACTTAACAAATATGCAAAACCCTATTAATGAAGATTTTATTGTTATTAGCGGCAAACACACCTTCCCAAGCCAAAAAAGCGCTGTATTTAAGCGCCTTACAGAACTTGGCCTAATTACTCAGCACAGTAGCAAACTAAATGTCGTAAAGCCTGGACTTGTTAATCTAATTCCACAAGGCCGCGTAGATTTATCGCGGCGCAACATTTTAATTAGATAATGGTACAAATTATTGATGTAGCTGGTATAGGGCCGGTTACAATATACAGACGCAAAGGTATGCGCACTATTCGCATCAGTGTTGGTCAAAATGGCGTAACACGGTTATCGCTGCCGCACAGTGTGTCGTTAAAAAAAGGTTTAGATTTTTTGCAAACCAAACAGGGATGGGTAGTAAAACATTCAACAGAGCCAATATCACTAGATGACGGAACACCACTGGGCAAAAATGCAGTGTTAAAATTACACACTGGCACCGGAACAAAAATTAAAAGCGTACGCAAGCCTGGCCAGTTACATGTGTATATTCCTGAGGATATGAACTATGTTGACGTGCAGGCTAAATTGCAAAAGTCTGCTAAAAAGTTACTAATAGAACAATCAGAACAATTACTATTACCTAGGCTATCTGCATATGCTAGGGCGGGTGGTTATAGAATTAACAATATCGATATTAAACTTTTAAAAAGTCGCTGGGGTAGTTGCAGTAATTTCAACGATATAGTCCTAAATGGCTATCTAGTGCAGTTACCATGGGAATACATAGATTATGTTATCTGGCACGAACTTTCACACACCGTGCACCATAATCACAGCGCAAACTTTTGGAATGAATTATCTAAACACGTTCCTAATTACAAGTTATTACGTGTAGCGCTTAAAAAGTATCCGACTGCTGTATTTGACTGGCGTGAATTTAGTACCGTTGTGTGACATAATACGCTTATGCCAAGTGCAAAAATTGCAAAAATAGACATAAACTTAGAACACGAACGCCTTAGCAGCCTAATTAATAGCATGGCTGACGGTGTTATTGCGTTAAGCGAAGATATTAAAATAGTTATGTACAACGGTGCTGCGTTAAACATATTAGATGTTAATACAACAATGGTTGGCGCAAAAATTGACGATTTCTTAAAACTAATTGATGGCAATGGTAAGCCTGTAGATGTTAAGCAGCTTATTAAAACAACCAAAGTATCTACTTCTAACCGTGATTTTAAATTACTATACCCAGATACCAGCACAATAAACATCTACTTAAGCATTGCACCCGTACACTTAGGTTACGGCAAAAACGGCGACAAGGGGTTCGTAGTACTAATGCGTGATATTACCCGTGAAAAATCATTAGAAGAAGAACGTAGCGAATTTATAAGTGTAGTTAGTCACGAACTACGCACACCGATAGCGATAGCTGAAGGTAACGTTGGAAATGCCCTTTATACAGCTGACAAAATACCAGGAATAGAGTCTATTAAAACTGCTCTTAAACAAGCACACGACCAAATACTATTTTTAAGTGACATGATAAATGACCTTAGTACTCTTTCTAGGGCCGAACGCGGCACTCTGCAAATAGATATAGAACAGATTAATGTACACGAACTAATGAACGCACTAACAAAGCTATACGAAGACCAGGCGCAAAAAAAGGATCTTAAACTGCAGGTCAAGC
>JAYUWM010000038.1:0-2133 GCA_043753565.1 bacterium | reverse complement strand
TACGAACAATACGATGCCCCAATGCTTGAAGAAACTGCTTTGTACAAACTAAAGGGCAGCGACGAGATTTTGAACGAGCAAACGTATACATTTTTAGACCGCGGCGAACGTAGCGTTACCATCCGTACCGAAATGACCCCAAGCGTTAGCCGTATGGTGGCGCATAAGCGCCAAGAGCTTGCATACCCTTTGCGTTGGTATAGCATACCCGAACTGTGGCGCTACGAACGCCCCCAGCGTGGCCGTTTACGCCAGTTTTGGCAGTTAAACGTAGATATTTTTGGCGTAGACGGCCAATATGCCGAACACGAGATTATTAGTTTAGCTGATGCCATTATGCAAAGTGTTGGTGCAAAACGATCAATGTACCAAATTAAGTTAAATAGCCGTTTGTTTATTGATTTTATACTTAAAGACTATTTAGGTTTAGACGACGTTGAATCTGCCACTATAAGACGCATGGTAGATAAAATGGCAAAAATGGACCCAGCAGCTTTTGCAGCCGGCATCGAGGCAAGCATGGGACCAACAGCCCGTGAAAATGGTGCGCCTGCCAAGCTCATGCAGATTCTGCAAACAAAATCATTAGACGACCTACCAACTGATGTTGCAGCACACCCAAGTGTTGCCCAGTTAAAGCAATTGATTGCACTGCTTAAAACTAGCGGCATCACAAATACAGTTTTTGATATTAGCCTGATGCGTGGTTTTGATTACTACACAGACATAGTTTTTGAAGTGTTTGATACCAACCCAGATAACAACCGTAGTATGTTTGGCGGTGGCCGCTACGACGGCCTTGTTGGATTATTTGGAGTAGAAGCTGTACCAACAGTAGGTTTTGGCATGGGCGATGTGACCTTTACGAACTTTTTAGAAGTGCACGGCTTACTACCAGCCCTAGATAGCGAAACAGAAATTTACATGGCATTTATCGGCGATATGTACACTGCCGTGCAGCCCTTGTTAAGTGAACTACGCGATGAGGGCGTAAAAGTGGCTGTAGATACAACAGGTCGCAAACTAGACAAACAAATCAAAACTGCTCAAAAAAACGGTATTAAATTTGTAATATTTGTTGGCGAGCAAGAACTACAGTCTGGCCTATACCGTGTTAAAAACCTAGATTCTGGTTTAGAACAAACTTTGTCTAGTGCAAGACTAATTGCTCTAATTAAAGACAAACGTCTAAATTAGCGCCGATTCCAATAATCCGCTCGTGCTCGCACAAACCCCAGTGTATCTGTTATACTACCAATCAATGAAATTCACTATTACACACCCAAATACAACAACCGCCCAATTGCATATTACTGCAGAACAACACGAACTAGACAAGTACAAAAATACTATTCTAAAAAAACTTCAAAAACAAGTTAAAATGGCAGGCTTTAGGCAAGGTACGGCACCGCTAGAACTAGTCGAAAAGCAGGTAGATCAAAACACCTTTCAGCAAGAATTTTTAGACGAAGCACTAACAAACTTGTACAGCGCAGCCGCCCGCAGTGAACAACTGCGCCCTGTGCAAAGCCCGCAGGTTACGGTTCAGAAATTTGTACCTTTCACATTCCTAGAATTTGAAGCAACAGTACCGGTTATTGGCAAAATAACATTGCCTGATTATAAAAAAATCAAGGTAGATAAAAAGCCAGCTGCAGTTACGCCCAAAGACGTAGACGCTGTAATACAAAACTTGCGTACCCGTGCTGCTACCAAAAATGACGTTACCCGTGCTGCAAAAGACGGTGACCAAGTATGGATAGATTTTGACGGTTTTGACCAAAAAGGCAAGGCTATAGATAGGGCTGACGGCAAAGACTACCCGTTGGCTATAGGTAGCGGCACGTTTATCCCAGGTTTCGAACCAGAACTTATTGGCAAAAAACAAGACGACGCGGCAGAATTCACACTGACTTTCCCTAAAGACTACAGTGTAAAAACAATGCAGGGCCAAAAAGTTACGTTTAAAGTTAAGGTTAAAAAGGTACAAGAAGTAGTATTGCCAAAACTTGATGATGCCTTTGCCACTACGCTTGGGCCATTTAAAACACTTGACCAGGTTAAGACAGACATTAAAGCACAACTAATGTTAGATAAAGATAACGAAACTCGCCGCGACCACGAAGCCGCAAC
>JAYUWM010000037.1:0-2136 GCA_043753565.1 bacterium | reverse complement strand
CCAAAAATAAAACCAATGTTAGTCGAGCTTGTGTTTGGCTTATCTATGGTTGCGCTACGTGACGTAAGTGGGGCTGCGCCTGCATTACCTTGCAAGATTGCTAAGAGCGATGTACTTACAAGTACCATTACCGCTACAAGGGTAAATGTCCTTTTGCTTAGAGTTTGTATTGCTTGTATATTCATCTTTTCGTTTAACCTTTATTTTTAGTAACTATATTAATAGTTAATTAATACCATAAGCCCAATAGCGGTGCAAGTACATAATTCAAAAGTTATCCACCGTAGCGGCGTTGACGGTTTGCGAAATCTGTTAGCGCATCTGTAAAATCCTGCACTGTAAAATCCGGCCATAGTTTGTCAATAAATAATAGTTCGGCATAATCTGATCGCCATAACATAAAACCGCTAGTACGTTGTTCGCCACTAGTTCGAATAATTAGGTCTAACTGCGGCAATGTGGGCTGGTAGATATATGTACCGATAAGTTCCTTAGTTATGTCTTTAGCAGCCACACCCTGCGCAGTAATTGCTTGCACTGCGTCTACCAGTTCTTGCTTGCCGCCGTAATTTAAGCATAGCGCCAATGTTCCACCTTTGTTGTTGGCGGTTTTTTGCACTGCTGCACCTAGTGCTTTACTTACTGCTTTTGGTACACCCTTTTGGCTACCCAAAATAACAATTTTTACATTTTTTTGATGGAATTCATCCAGGTGCAGCTGCACGGCCTTAACAAATAGTTTCATCAAAAATGACACCTCTGTTGGGGACCGCTGCCAGTTTTCGGTACTAAACACATAGGCACTTAAATACGTCACGCCATGGTCAAAAGCAAAAAGTGCCACACGCTTTAGGGCTTCTGCACCCTGCCTATGGCCTTCGACTGTTGGAAAACCGTGGCCCTTAGCCCAACGACGGTTACCGTCTAATATAATACCAACATGTGTTGGCAAAGTTTTTGACACTTCGGTTTACACCTTCATAATTTCGACTTCTTTGGTTCTGGCTGCGGCTTCGACTTCGGCCTTGATTTTAGCCATAGCGTCGTCTACCTGCTTTTGCAAGCGTGCTACATCGTCTTGACCTACGGTTTTATCTTTTTTAGCTTGGTCGATTTTAGCCATTGCATCGTGCCTAATTTGGCGCATGGCTATCATGCTGTCTTCAAGTTTTTCGCCAAGTTGTTTAACAATTTGGGTGCGGCGTTCGGTTGTAAGTGCCGGGATAGGTACACGTACCACATGGCCATCATCGCTAGGGTTTAGCCCTAGGCTTGGATTGTCACGAATAGCACTAGCAATAGCCTGAATATTGCTTGGATCAAATGGGCTAATCTGGATAAGTTGGGCTTCGGGCGTGGTTATTGTCGCTAACTGATTTAGCGGCATAGGTGTGCCATAAGCTGTGGCGGTAATTCCGTCTAGCATGCTTGGGTGGGCGCGGCCAGTACGAAGCTTTTTAAGTTCTTCATTAAAATGGGCTACTTGTGCGTTAAATTTTTCTTGAGCTTGCTTGATTGCATCTTGTGGATTCATATAGGTTCCTGTTTATACATTTATATTACAGTAGTGAACAGTTAATAGACTAGCTGTTTTTTAGAGCGTTGTTTTATGTGACGTAACTTTAAGAAGCAAGTTCTAGGGATATTGCCTTGGTTTTAAGCAAGCAACTATGCTGTAACAATAGCTGCACTAACCTATCTTGTCTTAGCTGCTGGGGGTCTTGTGGGGGAAGTTCGTAAAAACCGTTACCATGAACTACACCAACTATTTCTGCTGGCATTTGGCTACCTGTTACCGGACAATCGTACTGTGTTGTTAGTACCTTGCTACTGTCTGAAAATACATAATCTATAAATACTACATCGCCTACAGTGTTGTAGTAGCTGTTATCCATATTCGTACTCACAGGTAGAATCAGGCGACTATCCATTAGTATATTTTAATAAATCACCGTGAATTGTAATGTAATTTATCTTGCTGCTATCTAAGGTTTTTTATCGCAGCTTCGTATTCATCGTGCTTATAAACACCTAATACTGCAATTTTTTCGTTACGCATTGCGTATATTACACGCAGGTCTTTACCCATCGCACTTACAGAAAGCCCAGTATAGTGTGCAGGGTTGATACGCCAAA
>JAYUWM010000036.1:0-6679 GCA_043753565.1 bacterium | reverse complement strand
GAATATCTTGCTGCTGTCTTTAAGGGATTGCAGTTCAACGGCGAAGTACAAAACGTTAACCTAGCAAGTAATTACGCACTTGCCCCAGAATCTACATTTGGTAGAGACGAAAACGGCAACCTTGTACCTGCAAAATATAGCGTGGCTGGATACATAGGTAACGCAGTAATATTTGATTACACTCGTAAAGGTGCTAACTGTGATGATGTTATAAACTTCGGTTTTAACAGCGGCACAGCTGACGCTGACGACAAAGGTGGCGACATGCGCCCAGTAGATGTTATTGAAGTTGAAATCTGTGAAACACCAGTAACACCAACAACTGTACCTGGCGAAACAGTCCCTGTAAAGACAGTTCCCGAAACACCAACTACCCCATACATTCCTCCTAAAAAAGACAATGGCCAGGTACCTGGCGGCGGTAATGGCGGCACACCAGATGTTCCTGGTAATGGCCCTGCTGGTCAAGATGTTGACCCTAATGGTCAGGGTGATGGCGATGTTACACCTATCCCAACACAGCCAATAGCACCTGAAACAACAGCCCCTGCACCTACTACCCCGGCAACTACTGGCACTCAGGTTGAGGCTCCACCCGCACCAGTTGCTACATCAGTACCACAAGCTAACGGCGAAATGCCAGCACAACCGTAACTAAAGAATATATAAGGAATTAAACACATGAAATTACTATCACGAATCAATAACTTCAAACAAAAATTTTCTAAAAAAGTTTTAGCTACCGGTGCTACGTTAGCTGTATTGCTAGGTATGAGCGCTGGTATGGTAAGCGCAGACTTCTTCCCTAACCGCGTACCATATGACTACAATAAAGGTAGCGACAGTAGCAACTGTGCTGACCCTAAAGACCCTGGTTATGACCACGGCCGTTGTGGATCAATGACAGGCCCTGTATTTAACACCTTTATAAATACACCAAGCTACGGCGATGAGCGCGCATTTGCAGACGCACGCCGCAGCGACGAATCAATTACTAGCTATAAGAATGTTGTAGCTGATGTTACATCAGGCAGCAAAGAAGTTGTTATTCGTACATATGTACACAACAACGCTAACGAAAGCCTAAACGCTAGTGGTGTGGGTATTGCAAAAGATACAAAAGTACGTATCTTGTTACCTACAGCTACAAGCAACGGCCTACGTGCACGCAGCTATATTAGCGCAAGCAATGCCAGCCTAGTAGAAGACACGGTTGACTTTACTGCACCGCAAAACTTTAGCATGAGCTATATACCTGGTTCTGCAACGCTAATAAACGATAAAGCCTATAAAAATGGCGTAAAACTAAGTGACGATATTGTTACTACAGGTGCACCTATTGGCGACGACGCCTTAGATGGTAGCCTACCTGGTTGTTTTGGCTACACAGCTGTAGTTGAAATCCGTGTAAAAATCACTACGCCTGTAGTTGATTTTACAAAACAAGTAAAACTTGCAGCAACTGATGCATGGGGCGAGACTGTTGCAGTAAAGCCTGGCGACAACGTTAAATGGCTTGTAAAATTCCAAAACAAGGGTGTTAGGGATCTTACCAATGTAAACATTAATGATGTATTACCCCCCCACCTTACAGTCGTACCTGGTTCAGTAAAGTATACTGATGCAGCACAGACTACAGTACAGTCTGATACACAATTGTTTACAACTGGCGGAATCAACTTTAACACTTGGTTACCAAATGGTGGATTTTATGTAACATTCGATACAACTGCAAAAGATGATTTTAATGGCTGTAGTGTAGTGTTACGAAACATCGCAAAAAATAAGAGCGACCAAACATCTGTAAAAGAAGACACAGCGGACGTTACGATTACTAAAAATAACTGTAATGTCACAACCCCAACATATAGCTGTGACGCACTAACACTAAGCTCTACAACCCTGAAGGTTGGCGACAAAGTTAAAGTTACTGCACGCTATACAGCTGTTGGTGGCGCAACATTTAAAAATGCTGTGTTCAGCTTTGGCGACACTGCTACCTTTGCAACCAATAACTCTAGCAACAACACAGTTGTAGCAGAGCACGCATATGCAGCAGCTGGTACATACGGCGTAAGCGTAAAACTAGACTTTACAGTTGCTGGCCAAACTAAGACCGTTGAAGGCGGCAAGTGTGTAGCACAACTAAAAGTGACTACTACGACTCCTCCAACTACTATCCCAGATACTGGTACAGGTAGCATGATTGCATTGTTTGCAAGCGTAGCAACAGCAGGTGCATTCGTGCACAACATGTTGGCCCGCCGCAACGCCCGCGGTTAAGCCCTTCGCTAAAGCAAGCCTCGACAATAGTCGAAAAATCTGCTAATGTTGATGTAGATAAAACGCGTCGTGACTGACCGCTCAAACTTACATAAATACTCCCTTGTTTAAACCAAGGGAGTATTTTTTAAATACAGCATAAAATACTAACATGTGCATAAGTACTGTATTGTATCTATATGTATCTGACTCCTTACGAACCAGAAAACCTTATTTTTATAGATACCGAGTTTACTAGCCTAGACCCGGCAATTGGCGAAATACTATCTATTGCAATAATTAAACTAAACGGCCAAGAACTTTACCTAGAGATAGAAACAGATGCTGTTCCTAGTGCCTGGGTGGCCAAAAATATATTGCCAACACTTAAAGGCCCGGCCGTATCTAAGCATGAAGCTATAAAACAAATTAGGCAATTTTTAGGTCACAAAAATCCTTTTGCAATTGCCTATGTAGATAATTACGACAGCTTGTATGCAGTTAAACTGTTTGGCGAGGGTAGGTTGCCATTTAAATGGATGACCATAGATTTTTCTAGTATTTTGTTTGCTAACGGTATAAATCCAACCAAACTTTTGGCAACCGAATCTGATGCTAAAACTTTTTATAGGTCGATAGGTATAGACCTTGGTAAGTACAGCCAACATTATGCATTAGATGATGCCAGGCTACTACGCGATGTCTGGTTGGCAATTGAAAAGATCAAGTAAATATAGTATAATATAATGATGCAAATTCAAACCCCTATGCACGGCATAGTGTTAAGTGGAGAACCAGTTTTAGTACCTGGTATAGGTATATTTACCGAAGACTGCCAGCCATATGCGCGCGGAATGGCCCGTGTTGATGTAGTCGCCCAAAGCCTGCTCAGCGGCATAGAAATACCTCAACTTTACCTAACAGGCGGCAAAGCTACCGAAACCATGCAAAGCGAGGCCGACGAAATTGAATGCGAACTAATTAGGCGTGTTGGAGTCGATATGCTTTTGGGCACAGTGGTTACTAAAGAAACAGAGTCTATAAATTCATTAGGTAATTTTATTAACATGGCTGACCTTCTTGCTAGCGAGCGCCCAGATGCTTTGTCACTAGTTACAGATTGGCCGCACATGCCCAGGATATTGGCTATTGCAAGGAAAATAGTTAGCCGCAAAACTAAACTTGTACCAGTAATTACGCACTACACCCCAGGTTTTTATGATGCCGCAAGGGAAGTACCAGCCTTGCCAATTACTGCCCTTACATTAATTGGAGTTAGCGTTGGTAATACAACTGCGCTGCATAACAGAGTACAAAAATACAACGTAGTCAAACGGGCGGTAAAAACAACTTTGCATAGGCTATAGTGGACATTTTGTATCTGTTATGCTACAATAATTTAGATTTTACAACGCTGTAACCAGCATAAAAATGGTCCTATCTTCTAACGGTTAGGAAATCGGGTTTTCATCCCGGCAATAGGAGTTCGATTCTCCTTGGGATCACCATATTAAAACACTCTGCGGCTGCAGGGTGTTTTAATTTGTCTTAGTTACTTAATTTGACCGCCTACCTAAAAATTTGTTGTAAGTGTACTCTAGTATTGGATATTGCTGATTTTATGATATAATATATTTATATATTTTGAATTACTAAAGGAAGTGTTATGCAAGAGCAATTTAAAGAATCAGTTATAGAAGTACTCTCAATAGAAAACGGTGCTCAAAAAGAAGCAGTATTAGATACAGCAAGCAAGCTAGAAAAAGCAGGCGTAGAACTAATGCGTGACGCTACAGATAATGCTAGCAAAGCAGCTATTACATCTAACCTACAAAAAGTTTATAGCCGCCTTGGAACACTAGAACTTCAGCCTCCACTTACAGATACTGAAAAGGGAATGCTAGCAGGCAAATATGCTGTGTTTACGTCAATGACAGAAATGTTTTCTTTTAACACTGCAAAAGTTAAACCCCAGCCTACAGATACCAAGTCGTTGAAAACCGACAAACCAAAAAGATAGCCTTTAAACATTTAATAAAATGAGAACAAGAAGGGTAGAGGCATACCCAATTGCAGGCGTAGCAGAAGAACAAGTACCAAATAGTGTAGAACTAGGTACTTTTAATGGCGGCCGCGAATATATAGATGGATTACTGGCTAATGTTCCTTTTGTGTATGAAACTACCCTAAAGCAGCAATCAATACCTTTTAATGGGCCCCAGGACGAAGATGACCCCGTAGAACTAAAGCAGATATCGTATCACCATGGCAGGTCATTTGAAGTTAGCGACCCAGCAGCACCTGAAATGTGGCAAGACACGTACGGCCATACATACACGGGCCTAAACTTAAAAGGTAACTGTGTCGAAGGCCCACGTATACGTGTATTTGCAAATTTGCCTTTAGGTCAAGATGTTCACGGATTAATGGATAGTACTAGTATAGGCCGTGCTATGCGGGTTTCAAGGATATTGCGCCAAACGGGTGTGTCTACAGAGATTATTCTGGGATTTGCAGAACCCAAGGCCTTCCCACTAAATGCAGAACCGGGGCTAGACAGCCATCAGAACCTAAGTCTGCAAGATTTTAAGTCGACGCTAGTTGATAGACATTGGTCAAAACTCAAAGAAGATAAAACATTTGAAAGCCTAGATAAACTGCACGCTACACTAGACCGTGTAACATTTTATGTGTCTGCCAGAGCAATGGATACATCTATTAGACTTGAAGATTTAAACAGTCCAGGTTGCCTTGAACAAGTTATAGATATTGCTAACAAATACTTTAAGTCAGATTTGGTCGAGCCCTACACCACAGAACCAGAAGGTGTAATTAGGTTGCTAAACGAAGTAGTTGTACCCAGGCTTGCCCATAATTTTGCTGTTATGCATACAACCGAAACCGGCATTGCTCACCGTTATCCTGGTTCGCTAAACCTTACTGCACTAGGTAGCCCAGTAGACCTAGATAGCGTGCATGGTCAGCCATTAGGCCTTGGTGACGAACCAATTACTATTGCTGATATTTACAATGACGTGGCTAATATTGCGTACGCCCTGTCGTCAGTTGCGTTGACCCCATTCTTGAGATTAAGTATTAACAACCAAGAACAGTTAACGCCGTGCCCAAGTATCCCAAACGAGATGTTTGTAGACGCATACTGTCAATTAATAAAAGACTATGATAATGCGAACGGGACAAACCTTTACGCCCAACTTAGGCAGTACGCCTTGGTAAATAAAAATAAATCAATCGATATTGCGTCGCCGTTGTCTTTGACGTCTATTACATTAGGTGCTGATTCAATAGCAACAGCCAAAAGAATTATAAACTTTGAAGCAAAAGTAACTAGCATCGAAGAGCACGAGCAAGTGGTAGGTAAGATTAATGCATGGGCAGCAAAACAAAACCCCAATGAAGTAGCTAAATATATTATAGAAAAATACGGTAATCAAATTATTAAAGATGTTGGGCATCTTATTGTTTGTATATTTGAGGACGAAATGCGAACCCATAAAGACGATTTTTTGGCCAAATTTAACGCAGGCGATTTTAGCGAAGTGTCGCACGGCATGGTTAACGAATACATATACGATGTTATTACTGAAAAAATTGGTAACTTGTATTTAGATCAACACCCCGAAGACATTGCCAAGATCGCAAGTTCCGATCAACCAGGTGATACAGTTCGTTTTAACGACACAACTATAGCTGTATTGCAAGATTTATGTGCGCCAGTTTTGGACGAGTACATGCAAAAATATGCAGAAGAGTTGTTTGCAATTACAAGGTACACAACGTTTGACCCTATAATTGATTCACCTAAAAATATATCTGAAGGTATTAGGACATTTGGCCATTTGTATGCACACGAATATGTTTTTGTTAACAATGAAAAGCTGATCGAAACACTAACCGGCCTGCCAAACGTTACAATTACCTATAAACATTTCCAGGATGTTGGTTATAAGTACAGTCCTATAGCTTTAGCAGGTGACCCATTTAATTTTGAGACTAAAGAAGGTTATTGCCTAAGTGGAATAATGAGCGGTGGACTTATAGAAGGTATGACTATGGAATTTGATGATGATGGGTTTGCGTTAATGAATTTAACCATTGATAAGGCAGATATAAAATGCTCTGATTACATTGCATTTATACAGCAGAATGATACCGAGACTATTGTGGAAGTTCAGCTTATAGACCAACTAGATGTGTTCCCTGACCTAGAAAATATGACAACCGAAGAAGTGCATGCTAAATTAAAATATCTTTACACCCAACAGGGTAGATTATTTGACGATTCAGTCTTTGTATCTACCAGTTTTGAAGACTATGCAAGTAACTTTGCGGTAAGTATTAGGCCAGTTTTGTAAAATAACTAACTTGCTTGGGTATGTCAGCATTTGGACGAAGC
>JAYUWM010000035.1:0-6679 GCA_043753565.1 bacterium | reverse complement strand
TAGCCAGCAAATATCTTAGCAACAGCAACCGAACTTAAGGGGCGTATGGCGCTAAAGTACCACAAATCTTGTGACACATGTTCGTGAATATAACTTTGCATTAACTGTTCAAAGGCAAAGGATTTGCTGTATTGATGGTTAACGTCACTGCCGGCCCAGTGCGCACGCGGTATGCTGGTGCTAGATTCGTTAGCTACAATAACATGGGCTTTTTTGGTTGCTACTGCTAGTAAACAGCCAACTAATGCAAAAAATACAGATATTGGCACATGGCCCTTGTACGCACCGGGTTGTTGCTGGACAGTTAGCAGGGTTTTATCTAGTGTGCGGGCAACATTTAGCAGGTCTATCTTCATGGTTTTAGCTACTTGCTTTGTTTGGCCAATGGCATCGCCTGTGCCAAGCACAAAACCAGTAACTGGCACGCCAATTGCTTTTAGTAGTTCGCCTGCAACAATACTATCTTTGCCGCCACCAATACCAAGTAAAGCTTTTTGTTCTAGTGCAATACGGGTAGTGTTTTTAGTGTCTGCACCCTCTTGCGGGCCAAAAACTGCTAATTTTACAGGGTCTATTTCATTAACATACAAAAACTCGCCCAGGCCATTTTTAAAGATATTGTTCCAAAAACCTGCTTCGCGCGTAGACATTGCATAGGGGTGTTCTATATCGCTGTTAACAAATATTTTGTAATAGCTAATGCCAGCCACTAGGTGCAGTGCACGCAGTAGCCTGTAAACCTCTAAACTATCTGGCAGAGCCATCCTAAAGTTATATGATTCTGTAAAGTTGTGCGTATCGCTGCCATGGTTTGATGTATAGGTAAAATCTACCCGTTTGCGGTCATCAGATACGGTAAAAGAATCGTAGTTGAATATACTTTCGTTCATACAACTATTAGTATACCGCGGTAGTGGCGGTTTTTAGTGCTAATTGTACCCTTTACGCTGCAAGTTTAAGCTTAACTAGGTCGGCGACTTGGCGGGGTGTCATGTTTGCCTTAACAATAAACGCTAGTACGTTAAGACCTTTGATACTCTGTGGTGCTTCGCTTTCGCCCATGTTTGTCAAAATAATGACCTTAACATCCTTGCCGAAAGGTGTTTTACGCAGTTTCTGCAACATTTCGTCACCATTCATTTCGGGCATCATCAAGTCTAAAAGCACCATGTCGGGTTTCATTTTTTCGATAAGTTCTAGCCCTAATTTGCCATTCTCGGCAGTATCAATTTCATAACCCTCTGTCTCGAACTTAATTCGGTACATCTGGCTAATTGCTGCGTCGTCTTCGATAATTGCTACTTTGCTCATAGCTTAATCATAGAATGCAACGTGCATTGTTACAAGCTGATTTAATACCTATGCTTTTTCGGAGTGTCGGCGATCCAATCGCTTTTTAATGAAGCGTGGTACTTCATATAATGCTGCTAAGCCTATCCATGTGTATGGTTTTTCTATCACTCGGACAACATCGTCTTGGTAATCTGCGGGTAATTCCTGAATTACTTCAGTAAGTGCTTTACCGATCACAACGCCAGCCATACCTATACAAAGGCTTATCCTTGCGGCTGTTCTATGACCCTCTTTTCTTGAAAGTTCAGGATCATATGTTTTTTGAGCGATCAAAAACGGCGTTGTCCCGTAGCTCAAGAAACCAGAAAAACCTTCGCGGACATTTGAGTGCCACTTACGATCTTTGGCTGGTCCTATATCTTCTGCTAGTTCTGCTGTTTTGGGAAAATGCTGTGTGATTTTTTGGGATACTTTCTCGAATCTACTAAGAGTTTCCGCCCATACGCCACCAATAACTAATTGCTGAGCCATGACTAAACCACCTAACACCAGGCCTGTACTTAGTGTACTGCCGTTTGTCCTCTGAAATACTTCAATAGCGATCGGCGGAGCTATAACTTCTGGGATCCTGCTGCGCTCGTACAACTGTGTTATCGCAGCACTAGCAAGAATAGTCTTACCGACCACTTCTTCTTCTCTCCAGCTATCACCTAAAGTATGGCCGACATCGGCAATTTTTTCTTTAAATGTAAGATCTACCTCGGGTTGGCTAAAAGTAACCAACTGCTCTTCTGGTGTATACATAAAATTATTATAGCATAATCACTTTAATTATGCAACAAAGATTCTATTATAGATATAAGTTCGCTAGGGGTAGTATGTGCCTTAACGATATAGTCAGATATGCCGTAGTGCCAAAGTGTCTGGGGTGCCTCTGTACGGTTTAAGTTTGTAAGCACAACAACTGGAGCCACAGCATCTTTAAAGTTCTTGCGGTATAGTTTTAAGAATGTTTCGCCGTCCATCACTGGCATTTTTAGATCTAGCAGTATTAAATCAGGTGTATGATCGGTCAGCAACTTAAGGGCCTCAAGGCCGTTAAAAGCCTGCAAACACTCGTGTTCACTGTGCTCGAGCTTAATTTTGTAGACCGTCGATATACTTAGGTCGTCTTCAATTAATAGTATTTGTGACATCTGTTTGCTAAAAAATAAACTTGATTTTTTGATATTTTCTGTTATTATATATGTAGGTTTAATACCTCTGTACTTTTGAAACATAACACACCCGGAACTTTTTAAACAGTTTTTAGGTGTGTTTTTAATTTTAAAAAGAAATGATTTATGACAATAGTAGAACAAGTGCCGCGCACGGAAGCGTTAATACCTAGATACGATCTTGATGAACAAGAACGTAATAGGGCTATTATGAGTACGCTCACATACTTAGGCGGCAGCATTGATCGTAGTGCTACTAATGTTATTATCGCCGGAGGTGATTCAGGCATAGCGAATTATGTTCGTACTATGGAAGCCGAGGTTTTGCCGACGGTACCTAGTGTTATGCAAAACTACGAATCAACGTCTAAGTTTGTTGTAGTTTTACAAGATGCCGATGAAATAACGCACGAAATTGATCCGAATCCGGCGCATGTATTTAGAGTAAATATGGTTGACCTTAATACTCGTGTAGATAGAACCGATATGCCAGTTGGCTTACCAACATTTGATGATGTACTCAAAATGGGCTTAGCAACCGAAGAAGAATTGCTTGATTTTTATGGTGTGTCTACGCTGCAAGAGCTTGGTAATGAATATTTGAATGTAGAATCAAATATCGCCAACAAAGAAGTAAAAACTTCCATGCGAAAGCCATATAGTGCATTTGGCTATAAGGCATTGTTTGAACTGGCGCAGTACGAACAAAAACGAGGTGTAGTAGCTTATCAAAACATAGATGCTATGACGTCGTTAGGTCGGATTGGCGTGCGTAGCATGCCACTTATTGGCAACCCAGAACTTAGTATCGAAAACGAAGACAAGCAAAAAGCAGATGGCAGTAGTAGCGACAAGTATTTTCCCCTTACAGTAGAGATTAGTCCCTTTTCAAAAGTTTTGGGTGGCCTACCTGAGCATAACAGCCGTATATTTACAGATGTAGCATATGCGAACAGTATGTCAAAAATTGCTGGACTTATAGCGTCACGGCACATAAATATTATCAATATATTTTAGTTCCTGTGCGCGCACCGTTATACTGTGCTTATGCTATTCTTGCCTACTATTATTTTGGCGCTTATTCAATTATTTTTGTCGGTACTACTACTACGTGCGGCGGTGTATGCCCCAAACAAACGACAAGTGCTATTATTAGCACTTATAGTCATTACTTTTACAGCTTGGACTATTGTAAATTCTATTCTTTTGCAAGATGTTACTAGTAGTAGCGAACTACCTAAAATTGATGCACTTAATGGTGTTGGATTTGTGCTGGGTGGGTTGGCAGTGTTACAGATCTACAACTTTAGCGACTATTACCCGTTGGCCCGTCGACAATTAAAAAAAGAGTACATATTAAAAGCGGCGTTTCTGCTATTTGCTTTTGTAGCGTATTTACCATTGTTTTCTGGCACAAACGAGTTTAATGCTGCGACGAATGAAGTAACGTATATAAACGGGTCTTTAGGACTTATATACTTTGCATTTATACTTGTTTGTCTTGTTATGTTTATAAAAAACATCCGTCAGTCTGTAAAGGTATCACCCACTACCAAAAAGCAGGTGCGAACAATTATGATTGGGCTTGTGCTCACTGCCGTGCACGCGCTGCTATTTATTATTGTTGTACCACTATTATTTGGACAAGAGGACATTTTTTATGTTATTGGCTACATATCACCTATATATCTAGTTACTACAACCTCATACGGACTATTAAAACAGCAATTATTTGACTTTAGAACTGTTGCAGCACGCGCCGCTGGCTACTTGTTTACGACAGTGTTTGTTGTGTTAGTTTACGTTGGTTTTGCCTACATTATTAAAACGCTTATTTTGCCTGATATTAAACTAGAGCGGTCTCAGTTTATATCTAATACAGTCCTAACAGCTATCCTTATTACTTTGTATCCATCTGTTAAGTCACGATTTGATAAAGTAACGAATAAGCTGTTTTTTAGAGACGCATATGACCCCCAGTCATTCCTAGATGAATTAAATAAAACCTTAGTAAGTAATATCCAAATAGACAGCCTACTTACAAAGAGCTCACAAATTATAGAAACAAATCTAAAAGCTCAGTTTTGTAGCTTTTTTATTAGTGACACAGCGTACTTTACGAGCCGTCTTATTGGGGACTATGACGCAAAACTTAGTACTGAAGAGATAGTAAAGGTACAAGAACTCATACCAAAAGTACATAAAACAATTATTTTTGTAGAAGATAGCCCCGAAAATATCGAAGAAGAAGAGCTACAAAAGCTATTGAAATCAAAAGAAATAGAGGTGCTACTGCGACTTGTAAACTCGTTAGACGGCGAATCTTCGGCAATTGGTTATTTGTTAGTAGGCGCAAAACGAAGCGGCAATTTATACGATAAACAGGACCTTAAAATATTAGAAATTATTGCTAACGAGTTGGTTATTGCAGTCGACAACGCACTAAGATTTGAAGAAATCGGTCAGTTTAATGTTACCCTGCAGAAAAAGATAACAGATGCAACAAAAGAGTTAAAAAGAACCAACGAAAAGCTTAAGGCCCTAGACGAAGCAAAAGACGAGTTTATAAGTATGGCTAGCCACCAATTGCGCACGCCCCTTACCAGCGTTAAGGGCTATTTGAGTATGCTTGGCGAGGGTGATGCCGGCAAGCTCAACGAAACCCAACATAAATTTGTGGACCAAGCTTTTGTAAGCAGCCAGCGCATGGTGTATTTAATAGCCGACTTGCTTAACGTTTCGCGCCTTAAAACAGGTAAATTTATTATTGAATCACAGCCCGTTTATCTACCTGAACTAATTGAAACAGAGATCGCGCAGTTAATAGAAACTGTTAAATCGCGCGGCCTTACTATGCAATTTGATAAGCCCAAAGAATTCCCAACATTAATGCTAGACGAAACTAAAATACGCCAGGTTGTTATGAACTTTACAGATAACGCTATATATTACACTCCTTCTGGTGGTTCGGTTGTTTTAACCCTGCAACAAGCAGGCGATAATGTGGAATTTGCTGTGCATGACGATGGTATGGGTGTGGCTAAGGCTGAACAGCCCCATTTGTTCACTAAGTTTTATAGGGCAGGCAATGCCCGCAAGGCACGCCCAGATGGCACTGGCCTAGGGCTATTTATGGCAAAAAAAGTTATTGTTGCTAGCGGCGGTTCGCTTATTTTTGATAGCGTGGAAGGCAAGGGTAGTACTTTTGGATTTAGGTTTAGTGCGTCTAAGCTTAAATCAACCCCTGTTGAAACGTAGTTGTAAGCATAAGAACTACAACTATATAACTATATTGACAAATCATTAATCTTGTGGTAGTATTAGTTCATAAACATTCACTTCTTTAGTGGGTGGGAGTAATCTTTAAGGAGTAATACTAATGGATACTAATAATCATAACCGCAAAACACACCGCGTTCGAAACACAATTGTTGGTGCTGGTGTTGTAGTTGCTGCCGCAGCTGCAGGGCTATTTATCTATGATAAGGCAAAAGATGACGGCTCAATTGCAGAGCAAAATGCCGCATCACGTTCTGCTATTGAAGCAGAGAATAAAAATATTGCTGAGCGTAATGCCGAAGCAATAGAAAAATGTTTACCTATCACTGCATTGGCAGTACAGACCGATTTTAATGCAACAGTTGAAGGTAAAAGCGACGTAGCAGATATTATCAGTGCCTTTAACGGCCCTGAAGGCGATAAGCAAGCACAAATAGCAATGGATTTTTGCACCAAAGATGCTGCAGGCGAAGTTGTAGCTAGCAATGTTGATGTATCAGTAATACTAAATGACGGTGCTTACACAGCAACCGTAGTAAACGGCTAAAGGAGAATATTATGAGTGAGAGAATCCAAGGATTTAGAAATATAATCACAGCATCAGCTTTAACAGCCGGCCTACTAGTAGGTGCAGCAGCTTGCGGCAACGAATCTGGCGAATCTACAACCCCAGCAACAATTGATGTAATGGGCGATGGAACTGTTGGCGAAACAACTTCTACACAAGTAGGATCATATGACAGCGAACTTTTAACAAATATTTTCAACCCAACAGCTGAAGAGCTGAAAGCCTTTAGCTGCAGCAACGAAATTAACGAATCCTATGGTGTCGACTTTGTTGAAGTTGACGGCAAAAGACTTGCAATTCAGGTACTGCCTGCACAAATGGG
>JAYUWM010000034.1:0-2154 GCA_043753565.1 bacterium | reverse complement strand
TGCTTTAAAAGGCGCATCCCCAGGCTGACAGCTGTACCGATTGCAATAATAAGGCTTAGTTCTGTAAAAACATCGTGCATATGTATATTATAAATTTATTTTTTTAGCAAAAGCAGTATATTTATTCTACAATACATTGCAGAGAATATATATGGTAAAAGACTTGTTTCATAAAATAGCAGCAAAAGTAAGCTTGGTAATGGGCACACCGGTAGCATTTTTACTTGCTTTAGCTATTATTATAGTTTGGGGTTTAACAGGGCCAATATTCAAATTTAGCGACACTTGGCAGCTTGTAATTAATACAGGTACAACAATAGTCACATTTTTAATGGTGTTTTTAATTCAGAATACTCAAAACCGAGATGCTAAGGCTATGCAGCTTAAGTTAGACGAACTTATACGTTCGTCAAAGTCTGCTCGTAATGCCTTTGTAGATCTAGAAGATTTAAGTGACGACGAACTTAGTGCACTAGATGCAGATTTTCGTAAATTACATGATGCACAATCAGCAAGCCCAGTGATGGTTAAACTACACAAAAAAATAGAAGTTGAACACGCAAGACGCAGGGGCGGTAACTTTGCCACACACGCTGCCGGCCAGGTTGTGGATACCCTGTTACACCCGCACAGATCTTGACAGTAGCGCTTACGCTAGGCTATAATATAATAACTTCTGTAGTTTTGGGTTCGTGAACTCATGCCCATTCATTTCAAACATGTTTTGTAGGTGATTAGGTAAATGAGCTCATGTAGAGCAAAACTTTGGACCGCTTATAAATGGTCCGCTGATTACAGAAATATAAAAATTTAAAAAAACAAAAAATTTTGTATTAGCTTTGCAGTACACGCTACCTTTGCTCTATAGGTCGGTGTGCTAGTGGAGTTTTGGAGGGTGCTTTTATGCCAGTCACAATTAATATCGTGCCGTCTAGACGGTCGCGCATTTCTGTGCGTGTTTCTCCTGCCGAATGGCAGCAGTACTTATCGTATTAGTTTTACTATACGGTATGGTTTCTTAGTTATTTGATGCAGGTTGGGCTGCTTTTGCGGCTATTGCTGCGTCTATTGCTGAGCTAAATTTCTCGACGCTTGCTATGCTGTTGTTGTCTTCGATTTGTTTGCCGTCTATGAAAAAGGTCGGTGTGCCAGTTACTTTAAGTTCCTGACCTGTTTTAATATCTGCCTGAATAATGCTGTTTGTAGCAGAACTGGCGTATTCTGTCTTATATTTTGCCATATCTAAGTTTAGCTGTTGGGCATATTGCTCTAAATCACGCGATATTAGCGTAGAAGTCTTCCAGTTATCTTGGTTTATGTACAAAAGGTCGTGCATCTCCCAAAACTTACCTTGGTTGCCTGCGGCTTCGGCAGCACGGTGGGCAGATAATGCGTTTTGGTGTATTTGGCTTAATGGGAAGTGTACAAACTGAAAAGTAATTTTGTCTTTATACTTTTCTTTAATTTCTTTAACAATAGGGAAGAATGCACCGCAACCTGGGCATTGAAAATCGCCATATTCTTTAACTACAACACCGGTACTACTGCTACTATAAGCATGATTTGTAGGGCTAGCTGCAGTCTTAGACCCACTAGGACTGTCTTTTTTTAACATGGCACCACCTACTATTACTACAATGGCTACAGCAACGATGATTAAAAACTTCTTCACGTTTACCCCTTTATTAGTTACTTAATAGTATATAGGACTTTACTGGGCTGTCACAAATTCTAGCAAACTCCTATATGCGTAAACATCCTGTTACAATGAAGATATGGAACTGATTATGTATATCTTACTACTGCTTTTGCTTGTTGGCCTGATGATTGTATGGGTTGGATTTGCTAGCAGTATGCTGTTAACAAGTAGGTTCGAGCTAAAAAAGCGCGCCCAAGCTGGCAATAAAAAAGCCCAAGTTGTGTTTGGCTTTACGGCCAATGGCCGCGAAGTATATATAGCAATATTACTGGGCTGTGTGGCAAATGTTGCACTAACGGCACTACTGTTTGAGGCTTTAGTACCCACGCTACTGGCTGCAGTTTTAACGGTGTTAGTTATAGGCATCGGTGGCATTATTTTACCTTTTGTTTATGCTGACAAACTTGGCCTTAATGTTACTGCAAAGCTTGTGCCACTTGCTAGCAAAATACTGT
>JAYUWM010000033.1:0-2157 GCA_043753565.1 bacterium | reverse complement strand
TTGTGCTCGTGCTGCAACTGTTGGTACGAACAATAATCCTACCGACGCTAATCCCACCATTACCTTTTTAATAAAAGATACTTTCACTAATTAATCCTCCTTGATTTGTATTCTTACATAAGCTTACTGAAGTTTTAGCATAAGCGCAAGCAGGCGGCTAAAAATTACAGCACTACTAAAAAGCAGCAACCGCAAGATACGTCACAGTTGTGGCGTAGTAGCCTGGGGCTTGGGCTTTTGCGATGTTAACAACGTAGCTGACTGTTTGTAGATTAAAATCTGTAGATATGGGTGAATTTGTTAGCTGGTCGCCATTGTTAAACGTGTAAGCATTTGAAACATTATAGTTGGGGTTTGCAACAGACGCGCCTGAACCAGTTGGGTTTGCGCCTACTGATGGAATAGAGTTTGACCTTAGGTTTATACCAAACTGACTAACGCCTACACTACTGCCTGTAGGACTTAATAAGGGCGGAATAGCTTGGTTACCAGCTGTCATTGTTTGACCTATTATGTAAACTGCAAAGCCCAGAGGATCATTTGTAGCACCACTAAACTGTGAGGTTGCTGATTTAGCTTGGGTAATACTAAGCTCGCCTAGTGATATCAGTGAACCCGATGCAGATGAACAATTAAGGGCAACTGTGACAGCCGCACAAAAAACTAAAAAGGGCGGTACGTATGCACCAACAATAAATACACCTTGCGTAGAATATGCTACTGCGCCTGTGTCGATACGTGGGCCGCTGGCATTAGTAGAAGCGTAGGTTGAAAGCCTAATGAAAACCGTTTGGTTGCCCATACTAGGGTTAGTGATCGTGCTAAAGGAATAAGTATTTTGCCCAGCAACAGCCATTGCAGGCACGCGCGTAAGAACAATTTTATTAACCGTACTATTAATTATATCTATTGTAAACCCAGCATTGTTTGTTTGGGCAGTTAGTATTGCTGCAGATAATGACATGCCGGTTGGCGGCGAACATGCTGTACCAATTAGGGGTGAGTTGTCACACTGTTCTAGTTCGATAGAACCAATGTTTGTTAAAGTTGTCATGCTAAAACTAATAACCTGCGATACTACTGCCGAAGGTACGCTACTACTGTTTATTACAGACCTACTAGTAAGTTCTGGGCCAGCATAGGCGCTGCCCGATGCGAATAGCAATAGTACTGCTGTATATATAAAAGCCTGTACCAGGTTGGCGTAACGTTTTATGTTGGTTTTCACTATATGTTAGTATAAGCGTTTTTACGCGCCCTGGCTAGAAGCTTGGATGTAATAGGGCTTGAATAATGTAATTGTTAAAACTACAAAAAAGCACTCCCCTTTTGCTGGGGAGTGCTAGAAAACTTTCTGTAACAACTATTTTTAAGTCTTAGAATGTTGGAGTTGCAATAAAATCCGCTTGTGTTTGGTAGGCACCAGTTGGAGTAGTAATACTACTAGTAGCCGCAAACTTAAGTATCATTGCTTCATCATCAACAACTTTGATTGTACTAGCTGCACTGCTAGCAATACGGTCAGCTGTGCCAGTGTCGTCCCAGGCAAAGCCGTTGGCTGTACCAAAGCTATACGTAGAACCGAATGTACCACCACCTTGGTACTGTACGTCAGGTTTAATATTGGAGCTACCAGCAGCATATACACATGTATAGCTTGTGGTTGAACCACAATTAACGCCTGCAATGTTCATACCGAAGTTTTCGGTACCAGCTGTGAATGTACCTTGGGTTGTACCCTGACTGTTAAAACACTGGTCAGTGGTAGTAACGCCGGTACAAGTTGCGCCAGGCACTTTAAGCTTACCGCTAGAAGTATCCTGCAAAGTCTTATAGTCTATAACAACGCCGTTTTGGGCGTTTGTACGTACCATAGCAACAGCGTTACTTAGGTCGCCGCCGCTTACAACAGCAACTGGCGTAACACTTACAGCACCACTATCAACTACACCAAGGTCTACACTTGTACCTGTAATGTTTGCACAGGCTGCACCTGGAGTTGTAGTTGCATCATCTATTAATGTACTGCCGACACAAAAGGCTAATACTTCTTGTACGCGGGCATTTACGGTTAGTGTCTGGCTTGTGCTTTGTGCGACTGCGCCTTCCCATACTAGGGTCGTTGCAGCGACATCGCTATATGCACGAATGCGTGGG
>JAYUWM010000032.1:0-2163 GCA_043753565.1 bacterium | reverse complement strand
GCTTTGGTTGGTTTTAAAACGCCGTTCGGCCTCTTTGCGGTCTACAAACTCTACACCGTCAACTCCCTGCTGTGATTTTAACCTGGCTATAACAAGATTACGCCTATCTTCTGGAGCACTGTCTTGCAAATACACTGTAACTTTAATTTTTTTACTTAGTTCTTTAACAGCATTTTTAGTAGAGACATTAAGAACCACCGCCGATAGCATTATGGTTAGCGCCACCATCATAACTGCAGTTGCTGCAATAGAAAGCCAAGCGTTACGTAAAAAGTTCTTACCCCCCGCTTTAGTAATACGCCACAAACTTATAAACTTGCGGTTCATTTGGTATAGCCCCCGCCAGCTTTATCTGAAACAATGTGCCCGCCGTCTATAGTTACAACACGGCGCTTTAGCTTGTTTACAATGTCTTGGTTGTGAGTTGTTAGTAAAACAGTAGTTCCATAGTGATTAATTTTTTCTAACACCCTTATAACGTCCCAGGCATGTTTAGGGTCAAGGTTACCTGTTGGCTCGTCGGCTATTAAAATTTTGGGCTGGCGCACGACAGCGCGTGCAATTGCCACACGTTGGCGCTCGCCACCGCTAAGTTCACTAGGGTAATTATCTTCTTTGCCCTTTAGGCCAACTAAATCTAATACTTTAGGTACTGTATGCCGTATTTCGCGGTTACTAAGGCCTACTATCTCTAAAGCAAAAGCCACGTTTTCAAATACAGTTTTGGCAGGAAGTAGCTTAAAATCCTGGAAGACAACGCCAATTTTGCGGCGCAAATACGGAATATCGCGGTCTTTAAGTCGCTCGTAATCAATTCCGCCTACAACAATTTTGCCACTTGTTGGTTTTTCTTCGCGGGTTAACAGTTTTAATAATGTACTTTTACCTGCACCACTTTGGCCCACAATAATAACAAACTCTTTTGGTTCGACATGTAAACTAATGCGCTCTAATGCAACGCCTTTTTTATTGTAGTTCTTGGTAACTCGGTCTAACAGTATCACTGCACTTAGTATACCACTAGCGTTTAGACAACCATAGGAGGGGAATATCCCCTCCTATCGCTCCGGGTGCGAAATAAATTCGCTACTCGGGCTGTCCTCCCCTATAATAAGCTACTTAGGGTTCAGTAAATATGCTTGTATAAACTGGTCGATATCGCCGTCTAACACGGCCTGTGCATCACTTGTCTCTTGCCCACTGCGCACGTCTTTTACCATTTTATACGGATGTAGTACATAGTTGCGGATTTGATTACCCCATGCTGCTTGTTCGTTAGGGCCACGCAGTTCGGACACTTTATCTTTATGTTGTTCTAGGCCTAGCGCGGCAAGTTTAGAACGCAAAATGGTCATAGCCGTTTCGCGGTTTTGAAGTTGCGAGCGTTCGTTTTGAATAGCCACTACTATGCCAGTTGGGGCGTGTGTAATACGCACTGCACTATCTGTTGTATTAACACTCTGGCCACCCTTACCACCGCTGCGGTAAACATCAATTTTTAGATCTTTTTCGTCAATATCTATATTGGCAGTGCCCTGGATTTTTGGTACAACTTCTACCCTTGCAAAGCTAGTTTGGCGCAGACTGTCAGCATTAAACGGGCTAAGTCTTACTAGGCGGTGCACACCATGCTCGGATTGTAATTTGCCGTATAAATACGATCCGTTTTCGATGGATAATGTTACGCTTTTTATACCCGCCTCGTCTCCGCCACTTTGGTCTAGAATTGTGGCTTTAAGCTTGCCGTGTTCGGCCCAGCGCAAATACATACGCAGCAGCATGCCTGCCCAATCTTGTGCGTCTGTACCGCCAGCACCTGCAAATATACTCATAACTACGTCGTTATTATCATAAACACCGCTAAAATCTAGTTCAATTTTTGCTGCCGTAAATTGTTGCTGTAATTGTTTAAGATTATTCGCGATTTCGGGCTGTAGACTGGCGTCGTTTAATTCACATAGTTCATTTAAGGTTTGCGCACCCTGCTTAAGGCCCGTCCATAGTTCTAGCACACGTTTTGTATCTGATGCTTGTTTGCTAACTGCCTGTGCGTTGGCCTGGTCGTTCCAGAAGTCAGGTTGTGCCATTTGTGCCCCGGTATCTGCTAGGGTTTGCTGCAATTTTTCTATTGGAACTTTTTTTATGGAGGCGTTTACAGAATCA
>JAYUWM010000031.1:0-6732 GCA_043753565.1 bacterium | reverse complement strand
ATTGATCTAGTCTATTAGTACGTACTTGTGTGTCAAAGCCTGTGATCTTAGCTGGCAGTAAAGCTGGGATGTCGTTGGCAACTAAGGCACGGTATGTTGGTACACCAGTGGCACTATCTGGGGAGGCTTGTACTAAATTGGCCGCCTGAGAAGCACGACTAATAGATATAGTACCAGCAGTAGTAATAGGGCCACCAGACTGTGTAAAGTCAGAAGGCAGAGCTAAAGCAACCGATGTGACTGAACCACCGCCACCGGGCGCTTGGTACTGTATAACACCAGTACTAGTCATTACGACTGCCTGAGTTGACCCAGGGAGCGTACTAGGAAGCGTAATGTCAAAACTAGTCGCTGGGTCAGCTACAGTCTTTAGACCAACGTAAGTAGCTGCCGCCTTTGTCGTAGCAAAACGAATGCCACGATTAATAAATCTAGTGAGACCTGAATCTGCCATTATTGTTAAGCCTTAAAGTGTTTTAAACTGATGCCATGGCAAGCCATGTACCGACTAACGGCTGATAATCATATAAGTCGGCACTGAAAGCTGTGGTACTTGTCAGTGTCTCAGAGGGGTTTACTAGTTCACCAGTACTGTCAAATATAGACACAGTACTAGGTCTAGAGCTTAAGCCGTGTAATTTGACAAGTATTCCCGCCGTACTCAAGTCAGCTTGGGTAAACCCAGCGGTATAGGGCAGTAAACCACCACCACCACCAATTAAACCGTTGTGAGCTAATGGGTTATCATTATGCTGTGCTATAAGTACAGCCGTAGTCACCCCAGGCTGGATAATTGACCCACCACCCGAAACAGCCCCAGGCAATACTAAGAACTCTCTTAGGCTTGACGTATTTGTATTTAAACCTTGAGTAAACCGTACGCCGTATAAGTAACGACCGGGTAGTAAAGTCGATGTAGTAGTGCTAAGCTTTATATACTTGTCGTCTTGTACTGCTATTGTAAACAATCCAGCTAAATCAATGCCTGTGACTGGGGTGGGTACTGTGGGGCTTACATACGTAGTGTGTTGAAACTGTCCCCCATAAGTCTTACCAGAAGTACCACCTGGTACAGCAATATGTACCTCTAATAGGTTGCCTTGTATGACTTCTATCTCTTTTCTGACTATATCACCGATTGTAAACGTCTCTTCAAAATAGGCCATGGCAAGTATTGCTAAGGTTTGTTTATCTTAGCTTAAGATAAACACTAGGACGACAACACTTAATGAAAAGCTTTAGTAAATTTAAACAATTAGGCAAGGACTTTAGAGAACTACAGCTAACACTCTTGTCTACAGCTGTGCCTGAGTCTATGGATCTTAAAGGTCTTACAATGTGGGGCAACCTAGCAGCCCAGACTGTAGCTTATGCTTACAAAATACAAGACAATGTCGCCAATGAGGAAGCACTACGTTCCCATTGGGGTGAACTAAAAGACAACGCCATTCACCAGCTAGAGCGTGTCAGTACTTGTATGAAGGCTTACATTGAGGAGGCGGAAGAACTTACGGCTTGGGAGCGTTGTCAACTAGTAGCCCTAGCTGGGACAGTCAGTCGTACTTTCCAAGACGAGTCAGATGAAATACTAAAACAAATGTCTCAAGACGGTAGTGCTAATCAAGTGCCCGTATCCATCAGTCAAGAAACATTACAACGACTGGCTTCACTATGACAGACCAATACGGCGACAAGTTTAAAAGGCAACTACGTAATTTAGAAAACGACTGCTCTATACTAAAGTTAACCTACAGCTTTGACGGCGAGACTTGTCAAGTGTTTGACCAAGGCGGTCTTAAATCTGAATGGACAGCAGAACAGTTACTTAGAGGCGAGGTGTACGCATGAGTAATACAAAACCGACAGCACGTACTAAACCTAAATGCTTTAAAGGGACAGCGTGTGGTTATACCTGTATTAATGGTAAATACATTTGTAGCTCTAAGATACTAAAACGTGATGCTGATGCCCTAGTTAACTCAGTCACTAAAACAACAACAGCCAAGACTGAACCACCAAATATTGAACCTTGGGAAGAAGTACAAATGCTGGGGCAGGGCGAATTTGGGGAAGCTGTTTTAACAGATCGGGGCACTGTAGTAAAGCTTATTAAGGGAGAAGCTGACGACCCAGTTGCTGAGTCAAGGCGTGAGTATGACATGATGGTAGTAATGGATGACTTAGGTATTGGACCTAAAGCCCTAGGTTTTGACAGCAAGACTGGTGATATAGAAATGTCTTATGTCAAAGGGGACACATTTGAGACTGAGTACAAATACGCCTCAGACCTGGACAAGGTAGCTTTAGCCACCAAGGCTTACGAGGCTATAACCAAACTACACAAGGCTGGATATACACATAACGACTTCCACTCAGGCAATGCTATGTTTGATAAAGACTTAAATGTCACAATCATTGACGCTGGGATGGCTGGAAAAGTGGGTGAGCCTTTTAGTAAATACCAACCGTATAAGTCAGGTTTTAGTGACGTGGCAATGCTGTTTAGAAACCTAGGTCGTCCTGCCGATAAATACTACGACAACTTAGTAGACAAACTTGACGAGTCTGGTGCCCTTGCTATATACAAGACTATGAGAGACACGGCACATAGGTCACCTACCGATCCCTCTCAAGACGCTGATCTAGCTACTGTTGTAAAGCAGCGCGGTGCTGCCGAAAAGTATTTACATACTGAGTACTTAAAACTGATTTAATGGTTTACAACAGTCGTCCTATGTGTTATAATAGGTGTAACAATTACAAACCATACAGATGACAGAACCGACTTACAAAGGCTTACGTGGCGCTACTGGATATTACGGCGGGAAGCAAAAGATTGCCTCATGGATCTTAGAACAGCTTTATCGGATACAGCACTCAGTCTACACCGAACCGTTTTGCGGTGGTGCTGCCGTAATGTTTGCTAAAGGGCTGCCTGCTGTTAAAAATAAACAGCTTTATAAAGAAGCTATCAATGACAGCAGTCGTGTGTTGACTAATATGTACAAAGTGCTTAGGGACAGCCCTGAAGAGTTCCACCGTCGTCTAGAGCTAACGCTTTACTCACAAGATGAGACAGCCTGGGCAAATAGTGTTATCAAAGCAGGTACACATGATGACCCTATAGAACTGGCTAGGGCTTTATACGTAGCTATTACTCAAGGCTTTGCTAATCAAGTTGGCTCTTGGGGCACATCTACTACACGTTGTCCGAGTCAAGCATATACTAACGCTGTTGACCGCTTACCACAAGTTACTGATAGACTACGCCGTGTACATATTGGTTGTGAAGACGCATTGGCTTTTATTAAGCGTTGGGATAGCCCACAGACTTTACACTATGTAGATCCACCGTACCCGGCAAAAGACGGCGTGTGTAAAGACTATAAGAAACTTAATGCTGGCGCTGTGTATACTATTGACGACTTAAAGCGACTAGTGGACGTCCTAAGTAATGCCAAGGGCAGCTTTATATTGTCAAACTACCCACAAGACATTGAAGTACCATCTGATTGGGTACGTAAAGAAAAGCAAACTACAGAAATGACTAGTGGTAACTACGGGGCACGTACTGAAGTCATTTGGTTGTGTGACCGTAGTGCCAATATTACTAATGCTAAAGAAGTCAACCTAGCAGCGGAAGTCTACACCGCCTTTAACGCATCATAGGTTTACCAGGAGCCAGAACATCACACTGGCTCCAATATGACAAACGACTGGCAAGACATAAGACATCAGGCACAGAACGACATTTTAGCCTACATGTCACTTATGAAACCTGACACGTCGTTAGGCCCACAGCACTATCTATTCAGAGACATTATACAAGAGATCACAAGTCGTAAATCTAGATTTATATGTATTAGCTGTCCCCCACGGCACTCTAAGTCTTATACTTTCTCACAAGCACTACCAGCTTGGTATTTAGGAAACAACCCAAAGCACCAAGTCATTGCTACGTCGTATAGCTCAAGTCTAGCACAAAACTTTGGCTCTTCGGTAAGGGCAGAAATGACCACTGACCTATACGGCCAAATATTTAGTAAAGACAGTCAACCTAGTGGTAGTTCTACTAGTGGTAGTGACTTCCAGACAAATGTAGGAGGTAAGTACAAAGCAGCTGGTGTGACTGCTTCATTGACAGGGTTTGGTGGTAATCTTATTATAGCTGATGATTTAGTCAAAAACGCTGAAACTGCTGACTCCCCAGTTTATAAGGCAATGCTGGAGAAGTTTTTTGGGGAGACGTTGTACACACGACTAATGCCTAATGGTGTTATAATTGTGATGGGCACCAGATGGCGAGAGGACGACCTGGTAGGTTACATCCTTAAAAACTTTCCCGATTGGCTTCATATAAATGTCCCCGCTATTACTGAAGAGCAAGACTTAGGTACACCTGGTGCTTTAGGTCGTGGCTTAGGTGAAGCATTATGGCCTGACTTCTTTACAGCAGAAGACTTAAACCGTACACGTAAAGTACTACATGAAGGCCCATTCCAGGCCTTATATCAGGGCAGACCAGTCAGTGCTAAGGGCGGTACTTTGTCAGCAGCTAATGTACACTGGGCAGAACATAGTCATGAATTGACAGGTCGTGTTGTACATCGTGTCGTCTCTTGGGACACTGCCTTGACTGTAAAACAAAAGTCTGACTACACCGTGGGGCAAAGCTGGCTCTTGACTGACACGGGGAAGATGTGGATGGAAAGCTACGTCAGATTTCGCGGTACAATGCCGGAAGTACAAGCTAAAATAGCTGAGTGGCATGTAGATAGTGACTTACCTACGACTACACTTATAGAACACTCACATATGGGTATTGGTCTTAAAGACGGTTTAGCTTTAAGTCACCCGTCTATGCCTGTAGTATTATTTCAGCCGGGACATTACGGCTCAAAACTTGACAGACTACAACATACACTTATTGATTGGCAAAAGGGCGACGTACTCCTAAGACGTGGTATTGACGAAGACTGTCTTGACGAATTACTAAAAGCTGGCTTTACACCACACGACGACTTCCTTGATGCCGCTACTCAGGCAATACTTTATGCTAGAAGCCTTAACTTAGCTTCTATGGTTTTGCCTTTGCCCCTATCTAATACAGTACGTAATCTAGATAGACAGATAAGCAACAGACAGCTGGGCACTTTCAAGAGACGGCAGTGGGCCAAGATTTGGTAGGTTAAGTTTAACAATAGTCAAGACAACATACTAAATACTAAATACTATGCCAAAACAATTGACTGAAAATTGGACCTTAGAAAGTCTATCTACTTTAGAAGACGACATGTTTACACTTAATAGCACCCTACTAGCTCACACAGAAAAGCTAAGCAAAGGCAGTGATGTGGAATTTGCCGAGAGTGAGGAAAAAAAGAAACCTAAATGCGTAAAGGGGACAGCGTGCGGTTACTCCTGTATTAACAGTAAGAACCAATGTAGTGACAGTATTAAAGCTAGAGACGCGGCGGCATTAATCAAGTCGGCTACTAAGGACGTAAGCAGTACAACACCTAAACCCACTAGCGGTAAACTTGAAGCCTTATCGGGTAATGAAGCTATTGCCTTAGCTTCAAAAGCTAACTGGGGCAAAACTTACGATAAACCTATATCAAAACTAGCAAAAACCAAAGCCGCAAGTCTTAGTAAGCAGGGTTACTACGGCGGGGGCATAGGCGAAGACGGAGATGCTGACTGGGACAGCAAAGACGATAAGTACAAGGCTGAAGTAAAGGCACTTGTATTAACTAAAGACACATCGAGTATGGTAGCGTATATAACTAACACTATTAAAAAACATGCTGATGGGGGAGCAGATTCAGGTGAGTCGTTACATGTAGCTAAGAACAGTAAAGGAGAATTATCTGGTGTAATGGAGCTAACTGAAGACGCAAAAAGCTTTTCGGTCAATGAGTTGATTGGTCACCCAGGTAAGCTATTAGGCGAAGATGCCTCTGATCATAAAGGTGCTGGGACAGCATTACTTGCTAAAGCCGCTAGTATAGCTAAAGCTAAAGGCAAGACTTTAGAGCTTTTTGCTCTAGACTCAGCCAAGCCTTTTTATGAAAAGCTAGGGTTTACTAAAAACAAAGACGATATTTACGTACTAGAAGGAGACGCATTAGATAGACTGGCTGGAGCTAAATAAGGCAATGTTTAAGCTAGTTTAACGCTTGGTAGTTTACCTAGAACAGTAAGCAACATAAATCACGTTGCCAAAACTCTAGTTTAGACTGTACTATGGTATTATACTCTTGTCAATTTTATACGGGATGGGTCGCCCTTCAATGACCGCTGTGATTGCTGGTCAAGAACGCCTTATGGTTCTTGAACCGATGTCTTTCTCACTACAGACCAATACTGAAGTGGTCAAGTCTACTAAATTTAATACGGTAGGCCAAATCGTTAACGCTGGTGTAGCTAAACGGAAGATTGAATCCGTCTTGACGATGGGTGTAGAAGCAATTAACTGGTTTGCTTTTCAATTAGCTTTCGGTGAGTTAGCAGCCGTGTCTACTAACATCGAAGTCCCCGACCTCAAGTTTGGTACTTTGCCTTTGACTGGCGCTCAGGAAATCAGTGATGCGGCTATCCCAGCTACAGCTTCTAAAGTCACGGCTGCTGTCTATACTGACAACAAACAAAAGTCGTTAATACGTGTTACTGGTGTCCCAGTGGCTGGTGAGTTTGCGGTAGCCGCTGGTAAAATCACGGTGGGACCAGGTT
>JAYUWM010000030.1:0-6798 GCA_043753565.1 bacterium | reverse complement strand
AATTTTTAACCTGTTAGTGGTTATATATGCATTACTTCCTGGGCACAATTTTGGTACGGCAATCATTATATTTACTATTGCCATACGTTTTTTGTTGTACCCACTTCTTAAAAAGCAGCTTTATCACACCAAAGCCATGCGTGCCTTGGGCCCCGAACTAAAGCTAATTAAAAAGAATGCAGCCGGCGACAAGCAAAAAGAATCTAAAATGACCATGGAGCTATATAAAGAGCGCCAGATTAATCCGTTTTCTTCTTTAGGTATTGTTATTGTGCAGATCCCGCTATTTTTGGCACTATTTTCGGTGTTAAAGCGCGTGGTAGAAAACCCTGACTCCATAATTAATTTTAGCTACCCGGCAGTACAAAATTTGTCATGGGTACAGACACTTGCTACAGATATTACAAAATTTGATAACACGCTTTTTGGCTTGGTTGATCTTAATAGGGCAGCACTTAGTAGCGGCGGGGGTATTTATTGGCCGGCCATGTTACTAGTTGCTGGTAGTTCGGCAATACAGTTTTTTCAGATTAAACAAACCATGCCAAACGATAAAGATGCCCGTAAAGTGCGCGAGATATTAAAAGAAGCCGGCGAAGGTAAGCAGGCCGACCAATCTGAAATTAATGCCGCACTTAGCCGCAATATGAGTTATGTTTTCCCTATACTTATATTCTTTTTAACCGTTAGTTTTGCCGCCGCCTTGTCGTTGTACTGGTTGGTTGGCGGTATAGTTGCCTACCTACAGCAAGATTACTTACTTAAAAAAGATAAAGACATTTTAATGGCTGGAATGGGTAAAGCCGAAAAGAAGCACGCTGGTGCCATTGAAGCCGAAGTGGTTGAAGACAATACTGTAAAACCAAAAACCAAAAAGACAAACGATAAAAAAACTCCTGTTAAAAAAGCGCCGCTCAAGCGTAAAAAACGGAGGTAATATGGACGAATCTATAAATTTTGCTAAGAAGTATATGGAAGACATACTTTCATTTTTTGGACTAAACACAGATGTGTATGCCACAAGTAGCGACGGCGAGGTAATAGAACTGCACATACCTAGCACCCATTTGAACGGCTTTTTAATTGGCCAAAACGCCGAAACCTTGCGCAGCTTGCAATACACAGTCAGCATGGCGCTACGTAACGGTGACTACGAAGTAAACCGCGTAAACGTTGACGTTGCAGATTACAAAAAGCAGCGCGCCCAAAGACTTGAAGAAACAGCAGTACATTGGATGGAAAATGTTAAAACTAGCGGTAAGCCAATGAGCTTAGCCCCAATGAACGCCGCCGATAGACGCACAGTGCACAAAATGGCCGAAGAACATGGCCTGCAAACCCACAGCCAGGGCGAAGGCCGCGATAGACATATTGTGATAAGTGTTGCAGCAGGCGATGCCCAGCCCGACGTGGCTGCAAATGATGCAGTTGAAGTAGCCAAGGTTGCGCCTGATGATACCGCCGAAGTAAGCACAGACAAATAGCCAGTTTGCAAAGCATTTTATACAGCTGTAAATTTTTTTGGCGCCAAAATAAACTGTTAAATACTTTTTTATGTGATATATTTAATGTATGTCATATCCAAAAAGACCGAATCACTCGAAAACGGAAATTAATAGAGCGGGTCAATCACTTGTTAATAATTCTCCAAAAACAGTGGAGTATCAGAAAGCTTTAGCCATAGTTAACGAATGGCGTGTTTGTCACGCATATCCAATTAGTACCTTTAAATCAACACTTCGTAAAAAAGTAGCTGGATACAAAGACCCAATAGTTGCGCAAAGATTAAAACGACTACCCACTATAATCGATAAACTAAAGAGATATCCCGATATGAATCTAGCAAGAATGCAAGATATAGGAGGGATTAGGAGTATAGTCAACACTGTTAAACAAGTTGAAGAACTGCAGAGTTATTATGGGGACCCAACAAAACTAACACACGAACTTGTAAGATTGGATGACTATATAAAAAACCCGAAACCAGACGGGTATAGAGGAGTACATCTTGTATACAGATACGATAATACTCTTGCCAGAAACGAAGTTGCAAAAGATTACAAAGGGCTGATGATTGAGCTGCAGCTTAGGACCAAACTTCAGCATACGTGGTCTACTGCTGTAGAGACAATGGGTACCTTCAGGGGGGAATCGCTTAAATCAAGACAGGGTAGTAGCGCGTGGCTCGATTTTTTTGCATTAACTTCATCTGCTTTTGCGTATGTTGAGCGAACGCCCCTAATACCTGGTTATGAAAATCTTACTCCAAAACAAACCTACAAAGCCGTATCTGACTCAGAAAAAAAGCTAAATGTGCTGGATCAGATAAAAGGTATGGCTACTGCGGCAAAAGTTATTCACGAGGGAAGTATTGGCGGATATTATCATCTTATAGTTTTGAACTCAGAGACGAAAATGATTAATATTACCTCATTTCCACAGGACAGGTTAGAAGAGGCTTCAAAAGTATACGCAGAAGAAGAAGCAAAAGCAGTTGCAGGAGAAAATATTGAACCAGTTCTTGTATCGGTCGGCAGACTCAAATCCCTAAAGGCCGCATACCCAAATTACTTTTTGGATGTAAGAGATTTTGTTGAAAAAGTAGAGGCAATAAAAAAATTAAGTAACAACGAGGTATAATTATATAATGACAACATCAAATTTTATAAGACTAGCAAAATCGGCTACTAAGCCAAAAACTGCAGTAAAAAACAAAAGCTAAATTGCTGCCTAAAGTTCGCCTGCAGGCGGGTATAGGGTAGAATATTTGCAAAAGTTAAGATTTTGTTTGCTAATTTGTTAACTTGGGCGTAAAATAACCAGTAATTAACAGGGTGGTGTTTTTTAATTATGGCAAATCAAGTTAGCTCAAAAAAACATAGCAAATTAAAGCCAGTACTAATGGTGTTATCTTTTTTGGTTAGCCTGTATTTAATAGTTGGCGGCGTTATGCTTGCAAGCGACTGGTTTAAAATACGACCCTACAAAGCACTAGCCAGCGAACTAGATAAGACCCTGGGTGGCGGTTACAAAATTAGCTACACATGGCGCTGCGGGCTAGAGACTAGTAATTGCCCATCGGCACTAATGACAAAAGATATAAATATTACCGGCGACGAACAGGTTTATGTAAAACTTACAGAGCTATCATCAAATATAAGTAATGAAAGATTCGTAGTCCGATCTACGGGTGAATGTAAGCAAGAAGATAAATATGGATATTGTAGAGCAGAAATTAAAGATAATAAAACAGGGTTGGTTGTTACACTTTCAATAAGACCACAAACAATATTCATAGATATTCAATCATGAAACGTATAACTCAATCATTCACAAGGGTGGCGCTAGGCGCCACTTTTTTGTTTGCGACCATGCTTATGGCTATACCAACAACGGCACTTAACTGCAAAAACCTTAATGTTATTTATATGCGCGGGTCTAGCCAAAACTACACCCCAATAGATGGCAGTGATGTTAATTTTCCAAAATGGAAACTCATAAACAATGCGGTAGAGTTTGATGATCCTAGGACAGAACAAGAGCGTAAAGATAAGGTGCCAGCGTTCGTATATACAGAGCGTGAATCCATGAAGTACTTTAAGAACATTGGTGATCGCGTACACGCAGACTTCCCAGGCCTTACTATGCAATTTGTAAGCCTACATGATATTGCCGGCAAATATAACAGCAACGGCTACAAAGCGGTAAGCGCGTTCGGTTCAAAGCAAACGGCATATATATCTAAAAACGCCATCGACGCCAAGTTCGGTAATTTCAGTATAGTGCAAGATATTACTGGCGACCTTTATAACCAAAGTGTAAATGACGGTGCCGAAGAACTAGCCGGCTACTTGCAAGACCAAATGACTAGCTGCCCAAGCCAGTACAACGTTGTAGGCGGGTTTTCGCAAGGTGCACATGTGGTGGGCGAGGCTATGAAAAAAATGCACGACCGAGGTCAAGATAACCTACTAAGCCGCTTAGGCCACGTAGATATGTACGGCGACCCAAAGTTTAATGGCTTTGACTTACAAACCAGCCGCCTTAACCCACTTCAAAAGCACGTTACTATGCCCTGGACCCGAGGCAACGCTAATCAGCAAAGTACCGGCTCACTGGGTCCACGCCAGCCCTATGTACCAGACATACTAACAAGCAAAACAACTAGCTGGTGTGATCAAAATGACGTGGTTTGTGGGGGCCTTGCAGGTGTGGGTATAAACTACGATGCGCACGGTGAGGTATATAACACTGCAGGTGGCTGGACAGATAAATCTGCCAACGAAATTTACGTTGACCTAAAACCCCGGCTAGCTTTGTTGGCTGGGCTTAAAGATCAATCAGCAAATTCGCCATTGGCATACTGGGACGGTATAAAAAACCCTAAAAAGTTAGACGTTATGTTTGTTATGGACCGTACGGGCGACGAAAATTTGTCGTTATCACCAGAGGCCGATTACTTATCTCGTAATTTTGCATACTTGGCAGACAGCAAAATAACATCAATATCTGCTGGCCTGGTTACATATACCGAATATTCTAGCTATAACGGTACTAAAGATGTAATACAATCGTTCCCAAAAACCATAACCAACCTAACACTAGATGTTTACGGCGACTATAGTTACTTTAAGAGTACGTGGGGCCCAGCGCATTCGCAAAACCCACCACATGGGGGCGAAGACCTGCAAGATAGCCCCTATAGCGCAATTAATCTAGCTTTAAGCCAAAAGGATTGGCGCCCAGAAGCCCGCAAAGTTATTGTGCTGTTTAGTAATACCTGGGGTAAAGATATAGAAGAAGACACAGGCCTAACAATGAAAACGATAACCGCCAATGCTAGGGCTAAAAATGTTGAAATTTTGCCAGTGTTTACTAGTAAAACGTTCCGCGCTACCCAAGAAAAAGCAGATTTAATACCAACCGCCAACGCCTTCTGGAACAAGTTAGCCAAAGATACTGGCGGCCACTATACCGAGGTATCTGATTTAATATATGGAAAACTTGTTTACGATGTAATTATGGGGCATGTACACTCACCAGATGTAGAGATTACCACTGCTAAAGCCTACAATACTCCAAAAGCCAAAGCTGCAACAAAGGGGAAGACTGCTCCCACCACCATTAAAAACACAAAACTGGTGGTTAAAAAAGGCAAAAAAGTTGCGTTATCTGCCGTTAAAAGTAATGCACCTAAAGGCAAGGTTGTTAAATACCAGTGGGATACAAACGGCGACGGCGCAGTAGACGAAACAAGTGAATTGCCAGACATAACATTCACACCAGGTGACGAGTTTGACGGCACAGTAACAGTGGTAATTACAGACCAAAGTGGCAATACAACAACCGGTCAACAAGATGTACAGGCTACAGATGACGACGACCAAATTACACACGAGGATCCGCAGCAGTTGCCAACGCCAGTTATAACAGCTAGCCGTAACGGCACAGACGTTATATTAACTTGGGTACCAACAGCGGGGGACATGGTGTTTAAAAACCCAGATGGTAGCCTTTTGGCTGTGGCCAATGCCGCTGCAGGAACGTTTACAGTGCGGGATGCGCCGTCAGATGCATTTAGCTTAGGCGCGCAACTTGTAGACGGTAACGACTATAGTGACACAGTACAAATTAGCATTGCCGCAGCGCCAACAAATGTTGTACCAACAAGCATAACAGACCAACCAACAGATACCACTAACCCCACAACAGGCGGCACGGGCAGCCCATTACCCCAGCAAACAACCACCCCGCAGGGCAGCCAACCGGCCAACACAGGCGCACAAACAACCAACCCTCAACTTGTGATTACCGCCGGCACAGGCCAGGTATTAGGAATAGTTAGCCAGCCCACAAATAAACCGGCCGAAAGCCAACAAATATACAAAACTACGTACGGCCAAAAGGCCCCGCTGTTTAGCTTTGCAAAAATTAAAGCAGCCTACAACCCTGGCGGCATAATGGCAGGCCTGCGCTTTGTGTTTTGGGCAACTTTTTACAGCTTTTGGCCAGATATGACTATGCTGCTAATTTTGCTACTGCTACTACTTATTATGCTAGATATTTCGCTGCGCGACCACCGTAAACAGCAGTATAAGCACAGCCAACAGTACGCATACAAGCCGCTACTGCAAAACACCTACAAAGCTTAATAATTTATTTTTAGTAAAAAAGTATTATAAAAGGCAGAAAGAATTTAATAGCGCATACTTTCAATTATCTTGATAATTTCAAGCATATCCTTATTCTTAAGGAGTTCCGAGTTCTGAATTTGCTCTGCTGGCGCTAAACTGATTAAAATACTGCCAGTTACCTTAGCATTTCTGCCCGTATTACGTGCATTAGTTGATATTGTTCCGCAGCAGGGACCAAAAACACTGCTATCATCACTGGTATCTATAAAGTAGCTGGTCGTAAGTGGCACTACATCACAAGCAGGCGTGCCATTCGACCCGCAGTTTGTAGCAATATCTGCCTTTATTAACCTATACGACAATGGTTTTTTTAGAAATTCACTTGATTTAGTGCCTAACACCTTACATGTATTGCGGCTTTCGTTGATGCACTTTGGTCCACCACCTATTCCGTCTATACCGGCTGTAATTGAAAGTGTTACGGAACCTGTCTTAACATCAACATTTTCTACAAATAAGTCATTAGCTTTTGAAGTTTCTTTAACCACTACATTTGAAATAGTAGGATCATAAGAAAAAGTTAAGCCCTCATTTGCTAGCGTGTATTCTTTTAAGGCTTTTGTAGTACTATCATTGCTTGCTTCATTTTTATTTGTAGCTGGGG
>JAYUWM010000029.1:0-2197 GCA_043753565.1 bacterium | reverse complement strand
TGGGCTAAGCTTGTAGCTGTACTATCAGCTTTACCAGCAACAAATCTTTGTATCATTCCAGGAGCAGCTAAACGAGTGTCAACTGCGCCACCTGTCTTCAGGGCATCAACCAGCCCTGTGCCAGCTTTAAAGACTTTGCCAGCTTCGGTTGCACCTTTTAATAATCGAAGTGGGCCAGCCGACAGTGCGCCGTTAGTCAGTCCCTCTTTAAGTACGCCGTTACCAAGTGCTTGCCCCTCTTGGCTGTTCTCCAGTACCTTGCCACCAGCACCGCCAGCCGCACCACCAAGTAATGCACCAAGTAGACCACCGACGGCCGTACCAACACCAGGAATAACTGACCCTGCTAAAGCGCCACCAGCTGCTCCACCGAGCGCTCCACCGCCAATACCGCCAATTGTCGGCAGTAAGTGCGTTAAGAAGTTACCCTTTTGTTGGGGCTGCTGTGCTTGCTGTTGTGGCATGTTAAGGATTGGAACACTACCTGCTACAAGTCCGGCCATACTAGCGTACCTTTCCAGCTGCCCGAGCAGCATTTAACTGTGCTTGTACTTTGCTTGGGCCATTAAACTGTGTAACGACGCCACGAGCAGCGTTAACGACTTGGTTGTGCGCGCTGACTGGTGCTTTATATACGCCGATATTTTGACCAGTCAAAGCTTTGTAAAGGTTAGCAATGGCTGGGTTAGTAATCTTAGTAGGGTCAGCTCGGCCATCTTTGCCGATAAAGCCTAAACCAGTTCGAGCGCCAACATCTCCACCATCAGCCATACTCTGTAATAATTTTCTAAAATCTAATTGTGATTTTGGATCTCTGATTGCGTTAGCGTAATCTAAAGCATTTATAGCTTGACCATTGTGGTTTGTAAAACCATAACTGTTATTACTTCGCTTAGTAACATTAGCCATTGGTGAAGCTGCTGGGGCTGCCCCCGCGTTAGGGTCGGCTGTGGCTGGAGTGTCGCCACCACCAAACAAACCAGCTAGGCTATCACTACTACCGCTATTAGCAGCATTTTGTCTAGCTAACGCTGCTGCTTGCTGGGCGTCAAACTGTCTAGCTGATTCTTCACGGTTTAATTGGTCATTCTGTTGGCCGTATGCTTGGGTACGCTGTTGTAAGTTGACACCGTTGAGCGCGTCAGTCAGCGAAGTCTTAGCGTTGTTCTGTGATTCCTGGACTTTAGCGACTGCTGGCAAATAGTTATCAGCCGTATATTTAGCTTGCTCTTGTAATGGTATACCGCTGAAACCCATACCACGGTCTCGAGCTTGGTTAGTGATACTGTCAAAAGCGGTGGTCTGCTGTGCCTGTAGTCCAGCTGTCTGGGCGGCTGCTTGTGATGGCAGTCTGTCTATTTGTTGATTGATTGATTGGCGCTGTGGGTTATAACCAGCGTCTAAACTTTGCATTATGCTCTGTATGTCTTGCGCCACTATAACAAACTGACAGCTTACCCTATTAGGCGCTACTATACCGCAAGCGCTTATTAAATACTAGTAACTTGTTTTATACCATTAGTTGTGGTATGGTTGCCCCATGATAAATCTAACTAAGCGCACCCTTATAATTGCAAGTACAGTATTAACCCTCGGCGTCACTGGAGGCGCTACTTATATGGCAACAACCCCGACCCCTAAGACTGGCGCTGACACCTCGCCTATCGTAACCCAGATTGATAACCATGAAACCCGTATCAAGAACCTAGAGGGTAACGTAACGGTACTACAAACTAAGACCGGGACTGCTCCAGCTGCTACTAATACGCCTGTACCAGTTGTGACCGCTCCAGTCGTAGGTAGCACTACTACATCTGCAACGCCGGTTGATACCGTACCAACGGCTACAACTGCAACTGTTGCACCGATTGTTGTGACTGCTTACAAAGAGATTGTAATAGATGCCGATACTAGCGATTGTCAGTATACCTATTCAGATGGTAGTACTTATGTGTTCCACTGGAAGACTACTAACCTCAAAGGTAGTTATGCGGAAGATGGCAACGGAGCTAATGGTCGATATTTGAAAACCGTCAGCTATTCTGGTTCTTGTGATAGCAGAGCTATTGGACAACCTAAAAATTAAATAGCTGTTTCTTGTAATAAATAATATTTTATACTTACAGAAACTATTGAACCACCTCCAGATTTGTTATACACATAAACATCAAATTTGTTGGCATCTATGTTCTCTATA
>JAYUWM010000028.1:0-6948 GCA_043753565.1 bacterium | reverse complement strand
TTGCAGCTGCATTGTAAGTTTGTCGTTTAGCTTAGCACTTTTGGTTGATGTAATTACGGCGCCCTTACTGCTGCGCACAATAGCGTAGCCACGTTTTAACGCTGCATCGGGGCTAAGTACTGCAAGTAATTTTGCATTGTTAGCTAATTGCTGTTTTTGCTTGGTTAGTTCAGATGTAATACAGTCTTGTAAATGGCTTGCCTGCGACTGCAAATATGTTTTAGCGCCGCTTAGTTGGGCCAACAAACCTTGCTGAAGCCAATCTGCCTTGTGCTTGAGTTGCAGAAGTTGTTCGGACTTATCTGGTACTAAAAGTTCGGCAGCATTGCTGGGCGTGCTGGCGCGGGCATCGGCGGCAAGTTCTGCCAAACTTATATCGACTTCATGCCCAATTGCTACCAGCGTTGGCACGCGGCTGCCCGCAACAGCACGCACCACGTGTTCGTGGCCGAACACGCCCAAGTCATCTGCACTCCCGCCGCCGCGGGTTATTACCAGTACATCGGCTTTTTCTGGGTGTTCTGCAAAATACTTTATAGCCTGCACAATATCAATTACTGCTTGGTCGCCCTGCACCTGAACATCGTAAACATTAATTTGCAAGCCGCCAAACCTAGCACTAATAACTTTAATAAAATCAGCATAAGCTGCAGACTGCATTGATGTAATTAGGCCAATTTTTTGTGGTGGGTATGGCAACGGGCGCTTTTTTGATGGGTCAAATAATCCTTCGGCCTGCAATTTTGCGGTAAGCAAATCGGCAGCTTTTTTTATAGTACCCTCGCCTACCGGCTGAATACTGGCTACTTGCACGCTAAAGCCATACTGCTGATGCATATGCGGCCGGCCCACCACCTGCAAGGTCATTCCATCTTGCAATGGCCCAGGTAGCGCAAACACGGTACCAAAAAAGCGCACACTGGCGCCGTCGTCTTTAAGGTCAAAATACACCCACTTGCCCCTACTGACCTTATAGTTGGCAAGTTCGCCTACAATGACAACCCGGGGGTAGGCAAAGTCAAAGGTTTGGTTAACTAACGCAATAAAATCACTGGGGCTGATAATTATGTCTTCCACTACTGTTTAGTCCTTATCTTGAGTGGCGTGCAGTGATTTGTAGTAAAAGTAAGCACCAGGTGGCAACTGAATAATCGAATTTAATATGCGGTACATAACTGTAACCGGCAAACTAAGTGCTGCAGGTATGCCCGCTGCCGCAAGTGTGGCGGTCATTAAGGCTTCGTATATACCTATCCCGCCGGGCAGAACAGAAATTAATCCTGCAAAATTACTTACCGCATAGGCAATGATTATGGCACCTGGGTTAATAAACTGATTGAACGCCATATATACAGCGTAAATGGTCAAAACTTCTGTTACATTTGCAAGTAGCGCATACATAAGTGGTGATTTAAGCCGCTTTAGGTCTTTGCGCAGAATCATATAGTTATCGTGTAGCTCAAAAAAAGTCTCGTGTACTTTATCTACATTTATGGTCTCGGGCGAATCGCGTTTAAACCAGTGAATGAACCTGTTAATAACACGTGTAATATACGCAAAAAAACTATTGATACGGCCCCTGCTGCCCAAAATGTATCCCATAAGCACAGTGCTAATAAACAAAAATGTAGATAAACTACTGGCGATAAGCAGCAACAACCCGCTAGCTTGGTTACCAATAGCTAACGCTAAAAGCCCAAAAGCCAACATAATTTGGAACGAGAAAAACACTAGTCCAAACTTAATAACCTGCACAAGGGTAGATTTACCTGCCCCTGCCCCGAGTCGTCGCATTCGCAAACTAAAATAGCTAATGCCAGATACGCCGCCACTAGGGAAAACACCATTAACAAAGTTAAGCTCAAGTTGTACCTTGTACAGCTGTTTGTAGTTTAAATCATCGCCTAAAACGTGGTAAACCTGTTGATACATTTTTGTGTAGGCATGATAATTTACTAGCTGCAACAGCGGCATAAGCGCCAATGCCCAGGGGTTGACCCTATCTAAGTTGTTAAAAGTATCTATAATCTGATTCCGCAGCGCATAAACAAGCACAAACAACGCAATAATAGTAAGCGCACTTAAATAGTTTTTTATGCGACTACTTTTGGGTTTTGTTGCCATTACCCGTTATTATACAACTAATGGATAAAACGTTTGCAACAATACTGACCCTAGGTCGTCAGCCTAAGCTTGGCATTGCCGAACTTGAGAGTATGTTTGGGGCTGCTGCAGTGAAGCCTTACGGCACACAGGCTGTGTTTTTAGATGTTGACCCAGCCGAAGTGCCATTTGCGCGGCTGGGCGGCAGTACCCGCTTGTGCCGCGTTTTATCACAAATACCAGGTGCTACGTGGCCAGACGTACGTGATTTTATAGCCAAAACCATTCCCGAACACGAAAAATACGTGCCCGAGGGCAAGTTAACTATTGGCCTAAGTGTTATTGGTATTAAAACCACAGTTAAAGATATTGAACGTTGCCTTTTAACCGCCAAAAAAGCCACCAAGGCATTGGGCCGGTCGGTTCGTATTATTCCTAACAAACAATTAGAACTTAACTCTGCCCAAATTATTCATAACAACCTTACCAGCACAAATGGCTGGGAACTTGTAGTTTTAAGCGACGGTGTTAGCGCCTGGCTTGCCCAAACAGTAAATGTACAAGATATAGAGGGCTACGCCGCCCGCGACCAAGCCCGCCCCTACCGTGATGCCCGAGTGGGCATGTTGCCACCCAAGCTGGCCCAAACAATCATTAACCTTGGCAGCAGCTTTATAGCCGGCCGAGATATAGAACTTATACCCGACGACAACCCAAAACCCGCCCTACTTTTAGACCCATTTTGTGGTACCGGCGTTGTACTGCAAGAAGCCAGCCTAATGGGTTACGACGTATACGGTACCGACCTAGAACCGCGCATGGTTGACTACAGCATTGGTAACCTACACTGGCTACGTGAAAAGTTTGATGTGGCCGGCGAATACGTGCGGATTGAACAAGGTGATGCCAAAACACACAAGTGGCAAAAAGCCCCTAGTGTAGTAGCCTGCGAGACATACCTTGGCCAACCGTACGCCACCCTACCGCCCTATGACCAATTGCAAAAGAATATCCAATTTGTAGATAAGCTACATACTGACTTTTTACAAAATATTGGTAAGCAAATTAGCCCTGGAACTAGGTTATGCTTAGGTGTGCCGGCATGGCGTACCCAAACCGGCTTTTTACACCTACCAATGCTTGACCATTTACAGCGGCTAGGCTATAATAGGGTTAAGTTTGTTCATGTAGGTATATCTGATCTGGTTTATCACCGTGAAAATCAGGTTGTTGCCCGTGAACTTGTAGTATTAGTAAAGGAATAATTATATGTCACATGTTAAAGCGGGCGGTACAGCCAAAAACACACGCGATAGTCCGGGCCAACGGCTTGGTATCAAAAAAAGCGGCGGTCAAACAGTAACAACTGGTCAAATTATCTTTAGGCAAGTAGGCATGACCAAAATTGCAGGCAAAGGCACTACTCTTAGCCGCAACTACACTATCCATGCAGCTAAAGACGGCATTGTAACTTTTATCCAACGTAGCAAAAAAACCTACACTGGTAAAACAGTTCGCCGCACCGAAATTCAGGTTATTTAAAACTCCACCCAAATCTTTAAAAAAGCACCCCAAGTGGGTGCTTTTTTGTTTAGGCTAATCTAAAAAACTTACTTAACTTCCACTTTCTGAATCTGCGATCCTACTGCAACGGCACCATCAGCCCTAACTTGGTTGAACTTTACTCGTTCTGCTGGGCTAAGATTGCTTTGTGCAGTTAAAATTTCTTGTTGAAAATCTACATTAACTGCAGTATCCACAACACTCATACGATCTTCCAGCTTGGTAAGTTCCAATGCCCTGTCCAGGTTAGTCTGTGGGATGTCTGCCGTTACTAGTGTTGTTGGTGCTTCTACTGACATGATGTTTTCCTGTTTGTTTTATGTTGTAACAGTACTATATTAGCACAAGCTTTGTTAATTGTCAATGTTAGCTTTTAAGTAGTGTTTTGCGAACAATCTGCATTACGTCGCCACGAATCATATTGTCAGAAAGACCAACTGCTAAACCTTGTAGGAATAGTACTGATTGGCGAATTGCCTGTGGGTTATCCTTAGAGATCATTTTACCGATACCACGCGACTGCTCAATCATTGATGATACAAGTTGGCCCTTTAGTTGTTTGGCATAATTTGGATCCTGATTTGTTGCTTTACGCATAGTTTCTACATGCGCATTTACCACATCGTCTATTCGTCTTAGCGCAGCTGTGTCATTGCCAATTATGGCTTGTAGTGATGGCCTGACATTATCTGCATAATAATCATGTGCAAATCTTGGGTCACGCAGCGCACCAACAGAAGCACCCTCAAATGTACGCTGTATATCAACTTGTTGTCTTTGAGCATAATCAACTAAATTTCTTATGCTACTATTTACTGCTGAATCCGGCATGTTTCCAAATCGATTAAGTTCTGCGTACAAAGTTCCAAGATCGCCGGCAGCTCTTTGCTTAAATTCTGCTGTTTGAGTAATATCTTGTTGTTCTGTGGCATCTAATGAAGTATCGATTGTTATCATATCCACTTCTACTTCTGAATTAACAGCTGCTGCACCAATGTTCTCTAGAGCTTGTTCGGCCTCCACAACCTCGGTTGATTCGTCGGCTTCTGATTTCTGCCAGCTTTTAAACTTATCTGTCCATACACTTTTGGTTTCACCATCTACATCACCACTTTCGTCCCGCTGTGGCTTACCGTCAACACCGAGTTGTGCATTAGTGATCTCGACGAACTGTCGTTGTTCGCCTGTTTCTTTGTCTGTGTCCATGCCTACTTTGACAACATTCCAGCCCTTTTCGGTATACGTATTTTCGCCTTGGCCCCGTTGTACGTCAAATTGACCGTCCAGAACTCCAATCATATCTGCGGGAGTTTGTTGCACCTCAAGCTCGGCTGCGCTGAAAGCTTGATGTATGTTGGGGTTTGATGGTAATTGTGATGGATCTTGATTCATATTTTTATGGTTTACTTGTAGTCACATATTAGCATAAGTTTTATGTTTTGTCAATTTTGGTTCTTATGTATACTATCTATAAAGTTGTTTTTGCTGCCTATACTTCTGTACTGGTGCTAGCATATCAATAAAGCCCGTGATGTCATCGTATAAAACATTAGAGCTAGGCTTCTTAACGCCTTCTGGTAAGCCTGTTGTCTGACTTTTATACTCTAGTGGTTTTGCCGTTAGTACACCAGAATATAACATTTCACTATCTGTACCAAATGACGTGCTTTTTGTATCGGCTAAGCGAATTCTTTCTATCCAAACCTTACCGTCTGTTGTACTAGACATCACCCATTCGACCGGCCTACCATTAGCGTACTGCACGTATACTTCCCTTACTACATTACCTAAAACAGGATGGGTAGAATATTCGGTACGTACAGGCTTAGTGAAGTCGGGTATCAAACCCTCCTTTTCAAGCATTGCGTTAACGTTTGCTATATTCTGCTTGACTGCTTCATCCATCTTTTGAGTGTCGCCTATAGATTCTAGCCCTAGTGAGTACTTAAGATATTCCTTGGTCATCTTACCGGGTGAAATTGCCTTCAGTTCTGGCAACAAGGCCTGGCTGCCTAGTGTGTACACGTTCATTTCTGACTGGAATTGTTCTACTAGTTTTTGCGCTGCTGCATCGTCGTGGTTAATTAGTCGATCGTCAACTGCCGTGATTGATGACAGGTCCAAAGATAGTAGCTGCCTTACCTTTTCTTCAAATTCAGGGTGCAGCTGGGTATCTTGAGTGTACTGGAAGTAAATGTTATCTTCAGCACCCTTCAGTAATCTTTTCTGTGGGGTATTGTCTGAACCTACGTATTTTTCGTATCCCTGTGACGCCCTAAGACTACCTTCTGAGTTAGATGTATAAACTACGAACGTTTTCTTGTTAGCTTGTGCGTTAGTTGATTCAAATACTAATTCCGAGCGCCTTTCGCCAATGCCCACAAAGTTATAAGTAGATCCGCCTATTTTAAATTCTGGAATAATTGCTTTATCTGCGTGGTACTCAAAACTTGGAACTTGTTGATCCATCAGAGTTTTTACTTCTGGCAGATAGCCGATACTTAAATTTTGCTTGGCTGCTGCATTTCCAAGTTCCGCTGCCACAATATCTTTACGGTATACCGTTTCTTGTAGTTCTGCAGCTTCTTTTGATGTAACTTGCCTATCGGGATTGCTAGTTGGCCTTACAATCATCAATGTACCATTAGAAGATTTACGGTCTACTACCTTAATTGCACCTTCGTCAGTAAGATGTATTGTCGCATGGCGTCCTGACATTAATGCATCTTTAGTTACGTCTATACCGATAGTATCAAACAACACTGCTGAACGCTGACGGCCTATAGAGTGGGCAGTATCTGGCTCGTTCATAAATGCAGCAGCATCTTGCCCGTCAGCAGTTTTTTCTATTGCATACGTGGACTTACCATCTTGACCCATCCCCATTTTGATATTTGCGAGCATGAATCTTGATCCATTATAGTTGTATTCGCTACCATACCCAGCACCTTTTTGTGTATCTATGATGCCAATATTTTGTCTACCCACCGCAATAACACTCATTAAATCTGCTGGATTATTATTAACACTAAACCCTGACTCACTTGACGCTAGTGGATCTAACATACCCAAAGGCAATGTTGTCTCGCCGCCATACTTCTGCCCGCCAACAATACCGTTTGATACAGATAGGTACTGAACCTCACCGTTGGGTACTAGAACTTCGGCAGGATTAATAACAGGTAGTGCTGCTTCGGGATTACTGTGTGGGTTTATTGTTGTTTCTGACATGTTTTTGTTTTACTTATTTACTATTATATTATTAGCATAAGTTTTATGTTT
>JAYUWM010000027.1:0-21022 GCA_043753565.1 bacterium | reverse complement strand
GTATATTTTGCGACTGCAATATAGTTGCTAATAGATGAGTGCTAGTACTCCCCGCACGGGGGACAATTTATAACAACACCCCATAAAGTTGCATTAGTCTGTTATGACCGCTTACTACATTCATATTACTTATGTTATATGCCTACATGCACGTAGACTTATCCACAGCACCGTGAAAATGGCCCTCTAATTGATTTTCACGCGACTAATTTTATTATTTGCATTTCCCTGCATTATGTCGCTTTATATAGTTTTTTGACAAATACCCTACTTTGTTGATATATATGTTTTTTTGCATGCTATCAACAATGTGAACAATTTACGAACACGGGCAGTGGGGACAAAGGGGATCTATTTAACAAATACGCGATCGGCCAAACGTACATCAATATACTGTGTTTGCGGCTGTATTATATTTGGCTGCTTTAGTACTGTTAAATATGCGCCTGTTTGTTGTTTCGGGTCGCCGCTAATTAAAAACTTAATAGTATAGGTAGCCCCTTTAGGTATAACATGTACCTCCCCCGCCCCTAGGGGCAACGATACAGTTTCTACTTGGATATTAGCAGCGTTTAGATCTGTCACTACGGTGTTAATAAACACTACGTCACTAGGTAGCAGCACTGCAGATCCTACATCTGTTTTAATAGGTGCGCTATCATTTATAACAAGAAGTGTATTTAACTTGTTAGCTTCAATATCAGTTGCTTTGGCTTGTACAATCCCGTTAGCGCCAACAATTACCTGATTTCCGCTACTAGCCTTAAATAAGAATACGGCTGGCACATGCCTCAAGCCTACAGTAAGCTTTCTACCGGTGAGTGGAATAGCAACATTTACATCTTTAAGTTCTGGGTTAGCCTTAAGCATCTTATTCTTAAAAGAAACGCTATCAAAACTAAGTTTAGATCTGTTAAAAGGGCTTTGCTTTAAAATACTTTGGGCACTATCTACGTAATGTTGTTTATTATGCAACGACTCGTCTTCGTTAACTAATATTGTAGGACTTGTTTGCAGCATGCTAGCGAAAAGCACTGCACAAACTATAGCCCCTCCTGCAATATATTGTGGCAACCTTTTAAGGTGTAGTGATGCTTGCCGCTTGTTAATTCGGCTCTTACGTTTACTGCCTTCGGGCCGAACAACCGTAGACATTTTATCTTTAGTCTGAGAACTATAGTAATCGTTAAATTGCTGACGTTTGGGACTTACCGTGGTTGTACGCCTAGTGCGCTTTTTGCTAAACATTACCCACCTGCCTGACCTTAAGCCCGTTTTTCTGCGGCTACTATTAGCAGATTAGCTATTAGCATGGCGCTATCTTTAGTGGCAAAATTAAGTATGTTCTGTGATAACAGTTCACGCCGCGCAGTGTCACTGAGTAACATTCCAATAGCTGTCACAAGTTCGTCTAAATGGTCTTCGGATACTATAACGGCAGCTTGTTTTTGTTTATAGGCATGGGCGTTTTTAATTTGGTGACCCCCTGTTAACAATGGATTTGGCACAATTATACATGCTTTTGCCTGGGTAGAAAATTCTGCCAAGTTTGTCGCCCCTGCTCTAGTCACTACAACGTCTGCTGCTTCGCCCAATAATGCTACTTGATTTGTAAAACCATATACAACTACCCTACTGCGGTCACTTATTAGCAATGTATTGTCATAATAATCATTAGATCGTTGTTCGTTTGCGCGCCCAACTACATGCAAAATACGTAAGCTATGTATATTTAACAGTTCAACAACACCGGTCATAATGGCTTTGTTTATGCGCTCGGCACCTAGCCCACCGCCAATAACTAACAGTACTGGGGCTGTTTTTGGTATACCTAAAGTCTGTTTAGCTCTTTCGTTTACTAAACTGGTTACATGTTTAAAACGTGCCGCAATAGGCACGCCCACTGTAATGGTTTTGTGGCTTGGGTACGGGTATATATCTTTAGGTAGTGCAACGGCATGTAGTGTCGCGCCCTTTGAAATAAGTTTGTTTGCAAGCCCTGGTATGGCATCGGAATCGTGCGTAACATAGGGTATACCTAGTATCCAGGCTGCGAATGCTACCGGTACGCCTACAAATCCACCCTTACAAAATAGAACGCTAGGTTGCATGCGCCGTAGTAGCAAGAACGCCTGCACGCTACCTATGATTACGTATAATAGGTCTCGAATATTTAAAACAAGTGTTTTAATATCTAACAATTGCCTTAGGCCTTCGCCGTGGTATCGCCTAAACTTACCGGCCCTGACAGTATTAACGCCGCTAAAAAGCGGTGGGTCTTGGTTTATAATATCGCCAAGCTTATCGCCCTGCTGACCTATATATTCCAGCTTGTAGTCTGGCGCAATTTTTTGCAGTTGTTCAGCAACGGCTAAAAGTGGCGTTAAGTGGCCGCCTGATCCGCCACCTGTCATTGCTATAATATTTTTCCTGCTCATGACTGTCTGCGCCTTACTATTAGTGGCCTAGCCTTCTGCATGGCTCTTTCGTTAAGCCCAGACTCAGGGGCATCATCTAATCTATTAGTATACGTTGTGTAGCGAGATATTTGAAACACTATGCCCAGCGCACCAGTAACAAATAACAGGCTTGTGCCGCCGTAGCTAATAAACGGCAATGTAATACCCTTTAAAGGCAGCAGACCTACCATAGAACCAATATTTATTATTGTTTGGGTACTAAACCAAGCCAAAATACCACCTACAACTAATCTGGCATACAAATTGGGCGCCAATAGCATAATACGTTTAAGGCGTGAAAATAACAGCATATAAGCTCCGATAACAAATGTCACTCCAATAAAACCAAATTTTTCAGCTATAATTGCAAAAATAGAATCGTTGGCAGCTTCTGGCAAATATCCTGTGGCTTGTACGCTTTTGCCAAGCCCCTTGCCCATAATACCGCCGGAACCTATCGCTATTAAGGCCTGGCATGACTGATAACCCGCATTTTGACAATCGCTAGTTGGGTTCAAAAATGTACTAAAGCGCTGCACCCTATACTTTAGTGAAGGCACAATGAACGACACCATAAACAACGCAGTAAGGCTAACTATAACAACGACACCAAGGCTAAAAAAGCGCCTAAGTGGCATGCCTGCCAAGTATGCTAAACACACAATTATTGCAACCATTACTGCTGCTGAACCTAAGTCACTTTGCAGGCCAGCAATAACAACCGCCGTACCACCAATTAAATAAAGTAGCGGCTTGAGTGTTTTGTCGTCATTACTAAGTTGGGCCTTGGCTGCGCGGGCAGCAAAAAACTGCGCACACCATATTACTAGGGCTAGTTTAACAAATTCTACCGTCTGAAAAGATAAGCCGCTAAATCTTACCCACCTGTGGGCTGGATACTGTACATTAACTGGTGTAATTAGGGCAGCAATAGTTAAAACAGCGGCTATACCAATCATGATATTTAAATACTTACGCCAGGCGTTATATGGCACCAAACTGAATGAAAAAAAGGCCATTACACCCAGTGCAATTGCAATAATTTGTTTACTTACAAGATATTGTTCACTAACTTGCCTGGCAGACGCTATACCTGGACTAATAGCGTATACCACAACAAAACCCAGTGCTAATAATATAATCGCAAGTAGTGCAATCACATAGTCAGGCCGGTGCTTACGAACTGCTACACCGGGTTGTGTAGCGGCAGCATAACGTGGCCTACGACGCTGGGTCTGACCAATATTCATCCCTGGCCCTTCTTTTTAAGTCCTACCTAATAGGTATAATAATATTCCTGCAACAGCTGAAACTTGGCCAACAATCCAAAACCGCATGGTGACTTTAGTTTCTGGCCAACCACTTGCTTCAAAATGATGGTGAATTGGTGCGATTTTAAATATTTTTTTGCCGCCCCTGAAACGTTTGCTAGCAATTTGCAGCAAGCTTGACCCTGCTTCTGTTACAAAAACAAGTGCTATAACCGGCAATATAAGAACTGTATCTGTAAGCATAGCAACCACTCCAAGGGCCGTACCTAGTGCAAAACTGCCTACATCACCCATAAAAAAGCGGGCAGGAAAAATGTTAAACCAGGTGTAGCTAAGTAAAGCGCCGACGATTGTCAAACAAAAACCAGCAACGCCGTAGCGACCTTCTAGCATAGCAATAACAGCGTAAGCCGAGAAAGCCGAGACACTAAGGCCCCCTGCTAATCCGTCTAGACCATCACTAATATTAACAGCGTTGGCACAGGCTATAACTATAAAAATAAAGAGTGGAATAATAAATATTCCTAGTGTAAGACTACCAAAAAATGGTACATGTATGCTGGAAACATCAAGCTTGGCAAAAAACCACCAACCGCCAATTGCTGCTACCAAAAATATTAGTAGCGACTTCAGTCGTGCACTCATACCTGCAATGCCGCCGCCAAAACCACGAATATTTAATATATCGTCAATTAAACCTATGCTACCAGCCCCTACCATTGCGGCTAGCGGTAGCCATGTATCTGACCTGCTAAGGTTTGCTACCAAAGTAATAAGTAATATTGAAATGACAAAAATTACTCCTGCCATAGTCGGAATATTGCGGCGGTGTTTTGCTGCATGCAGCTGTTGATAAACTGTTGCAGTCTCGCCAGTTACAGCTTGGGTACGAGCTTTTTTCCACCATTCGTATTTATAGGCGAGAGTAGTGTATAAGGGTGTTATAGCCATAGCCATTGCAAACGCAAAAAACGCTAATAAAAACGGTTGTATTATAGTTGCGATGTCTAGGCTGATGTTTAGGTTAGTCATAATTTTTTATTGTTTCTTAACTTATAAATAGTATACCACTTCTACAGGTTTGTAACATTAAAGGAATCGATTAACATATTAGACAACGCAGCAAATATCGGAGCAGCTGCTTTAGCACCTGCGTAGCCTGCAATTCCAGGTTCATTTACGCGCACCACAATTACATATTCTGGCTGGTCTTTACCTACAAACCCTAGGTATGTGCCGTTATATTTATCGTCATGATAACCACCACTTTTTTTAGCAATTTCGGCAGTACCTGTTTTGCCACCAACAGTATAGCCACTGCGTACTGCTGGTAGATTGTTTTTAGACACTATATACGTCATGAAGTCACGCATATCTTTAGACACCTGCGGACTTACCACGCCACTGCGCACGGCTTGTGGCTGCCTTACATTCTGCGTGCCGTCTTTTTTAACTGTTTTTTGGACTAGTGTTGGTTTGTAATATGTACCGCCATTTATAACGGCGCTCAGCGCTGCACCCATTTGCAGTGGTGTTGCTGTCATTCCCTGCCCAAACGCGGTATTAGCATATTGAATATTAAGCCCGTAGCCCTCAGTTGGGCTAGGTACCAGGCCGCCATCTTCGTAACCTTGCTCGATACCAGTTTTAGTACCAAATCCATACTTTGCAGTCATAAAATCGTACCATTTAGTACGGCCTTGTTCGTTGATACTACCACCGCCCATTTGCATTAGCATCCACGTTGCACCAGTGTTTAGTGATAACTGCAAAATATCAGCAATACTACGTGTGCCTGCTCCACCATCTTCTTCAATATTAGTTATTGTGGCGTCGTCTACCCTAAAGCGGGCTGGGTCGTAGTAAGTTGTGTCTTTGTTTATTACCCCATACTGCAGTGCAGCTGCAGCGGTAAGTGGCTTCATAATTGACCCAACTTCAAGCGGCGAGCTTACAGCAGCGTTCATAAACACGCTAGAGTCTACCACTTTACTAAAATCTGCCGGGCTATAAGTTGGAAAATTAGCCATTGCCTTAACAGCACCAGTTTTAGTATTAAGTATAAGTGCACTGCCAGACTTACTCTTAGCAGCTTCTAAACCAGATTTTAAGATGTCTTCGAGTTGACGCTGCATGCCCACATCAATAGTTAAAACTACATCTTCGCCTTCAATAGGGTCTATTAACACGTTATCGCCAGCTGCAAGCAATGGCACGCCTTTTTGATCTGTAATTGCCTTTAGACGGCCATCTTTTCCATGCAGCAATGTATCAAGCGATTCTTCTACGCCATACCTACCCTTATTAGTATCGTCTACAAAGCCCAGCAGTTGGGCCGAGAGTTCGCCTTGAGGATATGTACGCACACTTACTTCATCTTGAAATACACCAATTAGATCTAAACCTGTTACCTTTTCGTGAGTAACTTTGGTTTGTTTTTTAGCTAAAATAACATAGCGCGAATTCTCACTCAGCTTATTTTTTAACTCTTCAGCAGATAAGCCTAGTACTGGTGCTAATAATTCTGCACTTTTACCCGGGTCTTTAATAAGCTTAGGGTCAGCTATAACGTTATAACGTTTTTCGTTTAGCACTAGTGGTACGGTATTATTGCCATCTAGTGCACGAATAACACCGCGCTCGGCTAGAATATCATATTGTTTTAATTGGCCACTTAGTGCTGTTTTTTGGTAAAAATCATGCCTAAAAACTTGCAAATAAAACAACCGCGCAGTAAATACACCAAACACTAAAACAAGCAACGTATACCAGATGTTAATACGCTGCTTTGAAATGGATTTTTTAGGAATAGTTATATTGTATGGTTTTGTAAGCATACTGGGGTGTAACCTAAACTCAAGATTAGTTTTGTAATGTAGCGGTGGGTGCAACAGAAACAAGTGCTGTTGCTTGGGTACTACCTTTTATTGTATCAAGCGCTTGTAGTCTTGCTGCAGCAACTTCTAATTCGTCGCGTTGTTCTTTTAGGCCAGATTGCTGATTTTGCAAGTTCTTAATCTGATAGCTATAGGCATTTGTTTTAGTGACCTGTGTTAAATACACAAGGCCTAACAAACACGCTAAAACTACAAGTACCACGGCGTTGCTAACTGGGCCTAAGCGCAGTGATTCGCGCTGCATACTAATCGAATTTTGGTTACGGCGCGTATAACGCTGCCTACCAACACTCATTGTTGATGAATATGTCATAATTTTGTTTTTGTTTTTTACTTTTAATATTTTTACTTTTACTTGGCCGCCTAAGCCTAGCACGCGGCAATTAAGCATACTAGGCTTTGGCTTGGTTTTATAAAGTCAGTCAGTTCGTTGTAGTAGACCTAAAACTACACAACGCGGACGATAACTTTATAGGCGCGAGAAGAGCTTTTGACCTGTATAGGCATACCCTACTCCGTTTCTTTTTTTTAAAAAGAGTATTCACAAAATTTTAGCACGCTAAATAACTGTGTCTTGATAAGAGCTATGTCTTTATAAGCATGTATTTGTTGTTTTTGTTTTTTGTGTTTTATCCTTTTGTTTTTATTTTCGCTACGGCTCGCAACTTAGCGCTGCGTGCACGCGGATTAATAAGCAATTCGGGGGGCCCGGCTGTAAGGGGGCGGTGTGTTAAATCGGTGAGCTCAGCATCATAACTATCACTATGATCCCTAAAGTACCTTTTTATAATGCGGTCTTCTAGGCTGTGGAAAGATATGACTACTAAACGCCCACCCGGGGTCAGTAATGTCTCCCATAAAGGTAATGATGTTTGCACTTGCTGCAATTCATCATTAACTGCAATACGCAGCGCTTGAAACGTACGTGTTGCCGGATGCAACTTACTGTACCCCGGCCAAGCCTGGGCAACTATCTGGGCAAGTTGATGTGTTGTCTCGATTGGACGGTTTTGTACTATAAGCGTTGCTATTTTTTTTGATCTAGGCTCTTCGCCGTAAACCCTAAGCAATACTTGTAGTTGTTGCACGCTATAGCTATTAACTATATCGTGTGCCGAAAGCGCAGCGGTTTGATCCATGCGCATATCTAGCGGCCCGTCTTGTTTTATCGAAAATCCACGACTCGCGCTGTCAAGGTGCGGTGACGATACTCCTAAATCCGCCAAAATAAGGTCAAAAGTTTTGCCCTCGTCTACTAGTTTTTTGCTAGCAGTTAAAAAGTCATTATGCATATATGACACCTTGGACCCGAAAAGGTCTTTTAGTGCTGTTATTGCATTGATATCTCTATCTACTAGTACTGATTGTGCATTGTATCCAGTTTTTTTGAATACTTGCTCGCTGTGCCCACCATACCCTGCCGTTAGGTCAAGATATGTATCGCCGTTTTTTGGTTTTAGTGTAGACAGAACTTCTTGCAATAGTACTGGTATATGAATTTTTTGTTTTGGTGTTTTTTGTTGCATCTTTTTCTTGTTTTATTTTTTGTTTTTGCAAGGTCACCTAATCAGCAGTCAACTTTTTTATTTTTGGGTTGTTTTTGTTTTTGTTGTGATAAAAAATCTAAAGATTTAAACTAGATTTTAAAAATCTATACATATCTTTGTTTTTTATCTTGAGAGACTTATGTGAGGTGGAGTTTTGGGAGGTGTTTTTTTGAGAAATGTACATAGGTTTTTTGAGTGGTTACCTACTAAGCCACTTGTTGACTGCCAATTAGCTAACCTCGAGTCGTTTTATAGATTCGATGTTTTAATTGAACAGTTACTTGCTAAGTTACCGAATTGTGAAAGACCTGTTTTTAAATACACTCAACTATAGCTTAGCTATAAGTCGCCAGTATTTGCCTACCCTAACAGCTGCAACGTCACGCTTTATTTTTGCGTAATCCAGCAGGTGCTGCTCGATCGTGAACCTTCCTTGCTTGTCGTCTAGGAGGGTCTCGACTTTGCCCATTCGAAACTGAACGTTAAGATCAGCTATGTTTTCGTCGAGGATATTCCCCGATAGCTGTGGCTCAACGAGCTCGTTCCAAACTGATAATGGGTACAGGTGCAGATAATTTTTGTAGCCTCTTGTTATGACTACCCCGCTAGCAAACTCAGTCCGAAGTTCGGTCGGTATAGTTAACCGCCGCTTATCGTCAAGCTTTCTTTCGAAGTAATCTGTTTGGGCCATAGTTTTTTAAATCTGCCGAGTGGTTTTTGTTTTTAGCGTGGAGTTTGGTTACCCACGTTTACCCACTGAACCTACAATACTACCCACCACGACCCACTGCAAGTATATTCTTACAATAATTGCCTTGTTTATGCTACTTATCCACAGTTTTGCAAAAGTTACAATATTACACGCTGCATGTGGTGCTTAGGCCTATATTACAAACACTAGCGCTTTTGTGATATCAGTTCTGGAATACGCTCGGCCATGGCAGCCTGGAACGTGTAGGCCCATGTTTTGTATGCTTTTGTACTAGGATGATACATATCTGCTGCGTGCAGACCTAGGCCTTTCATGGCACCAGTAGCGCTATATATGTCTACTAGGTGATGGTTTGTGGCCGCAATCAGACGTGCAGTAATTTTATTAGCCTCTTGTACGCGCCAATCTAGCTTAGCGTGTCGCCCGTTAAATGTCGGTATAAGTGCAAAATATGTTTCTTTTGGTATTGCAGATAGCAGCGTGCGCATATCGGATTCGTACCGTTCGGCTTCAAACTTCGCAATATCATTTGAACCAACAGATACCGTAACTATGTTAGGAATATCGCTCATTTGCATTTTCGGTAGCTGGGTACGTACAACATCTGCAACAGTCGCACCAGCTATACTGAAGTTTTTAATGGCAACTTGCCGGCCAGTTTGTTTATGCAACCATTGGGCTGTGCGGTAAGGATAGCTGCTTGTTAGCTGGTTCGAACCAATGCCCTGTGCTGTAGAATCGCCAAGCACTATATATACTAGCGCACCACCTTGCGTTGGCTTGGCGGCAATATTTTGCCACGACGTTTTGTACAAGCCAACGCGTAACAGTAACAAAATTAGCATGCCGCCCCACACTGTAATAATAATCAAAACCAAACCTAGTAAATACTGCACCATACACTTATATTAACCTATTTGTGCTGCTGGCGGCTATAGGCTTAGCAATAGCTCTGCTACTACGCGGCTATTATGCCTAATAAGTGTGCGAGCATGTGCAATTGCATCGCCAGCATTAATGGCCACTGGTTGGGCATCAATTAGTGGCACCCCAACTGCCTTGTAGTGCTTTTTATGCATAAGCTCTAAGTCAAAACCTACTATAAATTCGCCGTCATGAGTATATTTCTTTAATAGTGATGGAGGTGGTTCATCAGTATTATATATGACCACATCAATGCACTTAGCGCCTATAAAGCGCTCTATTTCGCCTACGTAGTCGTGTACCTTAAAATCATCTGTTTGCTTTGGCTTTGTTACTAAGTTACACACGTATACGATTTTGGCACTTGTTGCAGTAAGCGCCTGTTTAACGCCGTCAACTAACAGTGCTGGCGCCAATGTCCCATACAGGCTACCCGGGGCTATAACAACAATGTCTGCCTGGGCAATTGCCCTTTTGGCCCTGGGTGTAATTGTAGCCACGGGGTCTAGCGACAGTAGTGGGTGTTCGCTTAGGCGACTGTGAGCAATTTTATATTCGCCAACCGTTTTGTAGCCTTCTGGGGATGTGTGCACCAACATTGCGTTGGTAGTTGTAATTGGCAATACATTACCAGACACAGCAAGCACTTCACTAGCTAAGTCTACCGCTTTTTCAAAACTGCCTGTCATTATCTCTGCGGTGCTTAAAAACACGTTACCAAAGCTATGCCCACCAAAGGTACCATCACTAAATCTGTAATCAAACAAGTCGCGCAAACTTGGTGTGGTGCTGAGGGCCACAAGGCACTGTCTAATGTCGCCTGGTGGTAATACACCGTATTCGTCGCGCAGTACACCAGTTGACCCACCGTCGTCAGTCATGGATACCAAAGCTGTTAATTGCATGGGATAACTTTTGAGCCCGCTAAGCAGCGTATAGCTACCCGTACCGCCACCTATAACTACAATGTTTTTCATAATTCTTGCTCGTTCTGGCTAAAATCAGCTAAATCTATAGCCATAGTTACCACTCCGCGGGACTGTGCAATTGCACGGTAACCAATCGCTTCGTACGTAGCAACCGCACGGGTGTTGTTAAGTTCGGTTTTGAGCCAAACATCTTTTTGGCCATAGTGCTCAAACGCTGCCTGGTGCGCACCAAGCGCAAAAGGCTTAGACAAGCGTATATTTAAATAACCCTTGTACAGCCGGTGGGCATATGTAAGTTCTGCCCAGGGCGCTTCAGCCGAATGTTTAGGCCTAAACCAAGCCAGCCCAGCAAGCTGATTACTTGGTTGGTGTATTAAGGGTAATAATAATTGTTCTGTATTAAAACGTAACCTAACTGCATCAACACTACTAAATCGTTCTACATCGTCTTTGGTTGCCTTGTGAATATGCTCCTGGCGCGAACTAGCAACAATTTGCTCAGCGATTTCATCACTTAGTTGGTCGCTGCTTAATATGGGCATAACCACTAGGCTCAAGGATTCTATATTTGCCATACAGTTAGTGTACGGTGCATGGTATGGGCTGGTCCAAGGAATATTTACAACACTACTTTTTGTTGGCAAGCCACATAGCCCACCATTTGGCACTTGGGCGCACCGTGCGCTTCATGCCATTTGCGCGGTCTACCGCTACTAATCCAAACTTAGGCCACCAGCCGTATGCCCATTCAAAGTTATCTAACAGGCTCCAGTGTAGGTAGCCCTGAACTCTAACGCCTTCGCTTAAAGCCTTCTCGATAGCTATCATACTTTCTTCTAGCCACCAGCGGCGATACTGGTCGTTAGCATCTGCTAGGCCGTTTTCGGTAATAATTATTGGTTTTTTATAATGCGACCAAATACGAACCATCAAATGGTAAATGCCCTCGGGTTCCATATACCAGCCAAGATCACTAAGCGGAACCGATGGATTAACTTTATAAAAAAACTTTAAGCCCAAAATATCTTTAATACTGCCTACCCTGTAATAATCCGTAAAGTAATAGTTAAAACCAATAAAGTCTTGGTACCGTTTTATACGGTTTAAAAACCACCAGTTGCCCAAGTAGCGCATTACCCACGTTACAATTTGGTCTAGTACATTGTGTGGGCGCTTTGCCTGCATGTTGGCAAGCTGCGGCGCTGTACCTACCTGCAATTTGCTATTGGCTTTCTTTAGTATTTTGTAACTACGTTTGTGGGCAAGCGTAAGGTTGTAGTAAACGGCCAAAAATTTGAATGGCTTTTTAAGGTTTGGTGGCCACTCACCCGTTGCATAACCAAAACTTGCATATACGTTGGGTTCGTTAAGCGTAATAATGTACTTAAGATCTTTAATTTGTAGTTCTTCGCAAAGTTTTTGCACAAACCTATCAAAATATTGTAAATTGGCTCGCTTAGCAAAGCCACCCTTATCTGTAAACCATATTGGTAATGTCCAGTGCCAAATATTTAGTATTGGTTCAATATCTTTATCTAACATTGTTTGAATATACTGCCTATAGTGTTCCCATTCGTGCTTGTTCCAAACACCCTCTTCGGGCTCTACACGCGACCATTCAATACCAAATCTAAAGCTGTTTAGGTTTAATTTTTTTAAAATGGCCATATCGTGTGGATATAACTTGTAGTGTTCTATACCCCTACCAGAAATATAGTTCTGGGGTGTTTCGGCTTGGGCTTTAAAATTCTCCCAGCCTGGCATCCAAGATAATCTTTGCTTAGCCGTTTTGGCCTGTTTTGCCGCAACTGACAGTTCCCACTGGGTCCACTGGTTATGCGTATGACCTTCGACCTGGTGACTGGCGGTGCTTGCCCCCCACAAAAAATCTTTTGGGAACAACTTTTTTTGTTTATCCATAAGCCTTATTGTAACAAACCTCTGTTAAATTGCTGCATGTAAGGTTAGGTCCGGGTTTAATAGCTTCGATTTGCCGGGGTCCTGTCGACAGGTCTGCCCCTATCTTATTTTAGGATTACCAAAAAAAGCTGGGGCGCCCCACCTGCCGCCACCCCAATTTAATAAATATTAGCTACCGCACTCAATGGCCGCGGCTAATATAAGTTAGTACAAGTGTTGGTGGTCAGCTAAAGATTTAGCCGACATTGCACGTAGCGAAGATTCTAGCTGGTAGGCATCGGGGCTAATTTGCAGGGCCATAGCGTTCATGCCCTTTAGGTAAACATGCTTTAGGTTTTTTACACGCGACAAAGCTACATAGCCCATACCTGGTGTGAAAGCCCGAGATAAATCGATCTCGGCAGCATCTAGTGTCATGCCCTGGCTTTTGTGTACAGTAATTGCCCAGGCTAGACGCAGAGGCATTTGTACAAGACTTGCGCGCACAGTTTCACCGTCGCGTAGTTCCCAGGTATCTGGTTTTACTGTTATTACCCTGCCGTCTTGTAATGCAATTTTTGGATAATCTGTTGCCTTTTCAAAACCAACCACCGTGCCCAAGCTACCATTTACATAAGATTTGTCTTGGGCATTTTTAATGCACATTACAGCAGCACCAAGTTTTAGCTGCAGAGTTTCGGGCGCTAAACAACTTTTTTTAAGTGTATCTACATACTGTTTTTTACCCTTTGTTTCCATAAAGTACGATACTGTTGGGCTATTTATTGTTTGCAGTTTTAGATTATTAATTCCGTCCACGTCAATATTTGTGGTGTGCAGTTTTGTAATAGTCTCGAACGGGTCAGCAAATACACCAATGCGTGACTGCAATTGTTCGTACTGTACTTCAGATATATTATCGTCGCGGATTGCCTGCAGCAGCGTGGCATACTGGCTATCATCTATTTGACGGTAGTTGGTGGTTAAGTAGCATACGTTAAAATCTGCTTCGGCCCAAACGTTTGAATTATGCACGAATGTTCCGCTGCGTCCGCCCATCCTGTTTATTGGTGGCAACTGGAAAAAGTCACCACACAAAACTACTTGCAGCCCACCAAAAGGACGTTCGCTGTTACGGGCAAAACGTAGTACTTGGTCTATCATGTCTAATCGGTAATCGTGAAGCATGCTAATTTCATCAATAATTAAAATATCTGTTTTTAGTATTGTATCTAGCCGGGATTTTGGCAGCTTGTTTAACAAATGCTGCGACATAGCATCGTTGATACCTATACCGGCCCACGAATGTATTGTTGTGCCGTTTAGATGAGTTGCCGCCAAACCAGTAGTAGCTGTAACAGCCACTACCTTGCCCTGCTTGCGGGCTGCTTTTATAAATTCTTGTAGTAGTGTTGTTTTACCCGACCCTGCAGCACCGGTTAATACTACATTTTTCCCGTGCATCAAAATAGCCTTCGCGTGGTGCTGTTCCATATATATTTTAGTCTATCCTATTTAGCTAGTTTTTTTGGCACCGATTTTTGCTTTAGAAATGTTTTTAGTTTTAGGCTTTGGTTTAACTTTGGGCTTTGTATTTGGCACACGGGACCTTACTTCTATTAACAGTATTACAAACAATGCGTTCGTAGTAGCAACTACGGCTGGGTAGTAAACTGTTACAAACGTATAATTCTGTAACGCCATTATTGAAAATATATACTTAAGTGATGCAAAGCCAAAGGTTGCCATTGTTTCTTCGTAAGGGTGCAGCATAGATTTGCGCACAGTAGGTATAAACCCAATTATATCCACGGCGCTGATAATAATTAGCGACATCGTCGGATCTTCGTTAAACGTAAAAAGTGCCACACCTAAAAATGCAATCATTAGACAAAACCAATCGGTATTAGTAATGTCTGTGCGACCTTTGTATACAGCTAAGAAAAAAATAGCAAAATTAACTACTGCTGTCAGCGCTAGCACCCACGTAGCTACCCCACCACCATCACTAACTTGGCTAAAGAACGCCACCGTGCTCATGGTGCACCATATTAACCATGTAAAAGCATGAGGCTTGGTTTTACCCTTAAAAATATCCCTGAAGTAATTTATGTACGCTAAAAGTGCAAATAAAATAGCAACAATTGTTAGCAGGGTTTTTGTATCGCGCATTAACAATACTTTAGCATAAGCTTGTTCGGCCTGGAAGATGTTTGTATGTTACAAGTAAGGATTTGGTAGATGCCTAGCAATCTCGCCGTAAGCTGGTGCACCTTTGTAAGCCCTTGTATGTTGGCTAACGATACCCGACCCTATTAGTGCGTGCATACCGACTATTAGATCTACTGCTGTTGGTATATTTAATATGTGTTCATTAGCTTCAAAATCCATCGTTGTCTCGCCGTAACGGTAAAGTCTTTCTACGTCTTGGTGCGTTGCGTTTATTAGCGGTATTTCTGCCCCACGTGCATGCACAACGTCTGTCCCAACTTCATCATAATCCATATCAATAATATTAAAATGTACCGACTTATGTGCATCTATAGTGTTTTTAGATCTATTTATATCTATTCTTGTTTCGTGCTCTAAATACCCCTCTGGAAAACCAAGCGGATCGTCTTTGTCTTGATCGTACACAGTTACAATAGTTACATCCTCGTCATCGTCAGCCTCTAGCCCTTCAAACACTTCTTCGTTTAAATCGATATAATTAATATCCGGAAAATTATTACCTAGAAGTAACTTAGCCGCTTCGGGACTCCAGGTTTTATTTATAGGTAAAGAACGCAGATGCAACAGCGACATCTCTTCGCCGTCACTATCACTATCGTACCTAAACCTTACTGACCCGCCCTCATCTTCGCCATAACCTACACATAATGTAAGGTTTACTTTAAAGATATCGTTAAAGGGCCTACCTACAGTATGTGCAACACTCGTTAACCTATTTGCAAATCCAATTAACTGCCAGTCTGTGGCAGGTACAAATAGGTCATGCGCAATATCAGTATACTCACCCATTACCATACCCCAGTTCAAGCCTTAAATTTGCTAGAAGTGATTCTTCATCTATAAAATCTCTTACATCTGCAACAATATGCCTGAGGCTATCATCATCAGGTGAACTATACGAATAATCTTCTTCAAGCATTGGTTGTTCTAAGTAAAAATCTTCTACGGCCTGTTCGCAACTTTCAGCGCAGCCACCGATATACGGCGCCTGCGATTCGGTACGTAGCAGTAATTTACCTACTACTCTACCGCTCGCCAAAAATGCCAACTTTAGTAATTCGGTTTGGTGTGTATCTTCTGTAATTTGTTCTACTAACGCTACACTTTTTTTAGCACTAAACATACCGTCATTAATCTGTAGTTCTTCTACTTGCGGCAATGCTTGCATAACGACTGATCTAAATATATGCTGCATTGTTAAGCTAACAACTCCATGTTGACCACGTCCCTGCATCCAACGTTCTACGACACGTAGCCTGCGGCGCTCTTTGTGTATTTGTACATAATCATCGGTAAAGTCTTCATAGTTTAACCATGGTTTGCCAACAGACATTGCACGGCGGTGTCCATAACTAAGATTACGCTCACGTACTATTGTGTGGGGTATGTTCCTAGCTGTTTCTATGGCGCCTAATAGCTCATGCGCCAGTTCTACATCTAGCGGTTGTTGCTGAATATGTGCATACCTGTTTGACATATAACAATCCTTTATATAAACGCTAAAACCCACCGCTGTTTATTATTTAAGACTAGCATTAGCTTAACGCAGCGGTTGCCTGTTAGCAACTGCTTTGTGGTGTAAAAAAGTACGTGGTAAGCTAATACTATGAATAGAAGAATTGCGGTACGTGCAGTAATTGTAAATGACCAGGGTAAAATGTTTGCCGTTAGATTATTTGCCCGCGATGGAAGTGAAAAAAATTGGTGGTGCACAATTGGTGGCGGCGTAGATTTGCTTGAGTCTTTGCAGGATGCTATTGCGCGCGAAATTATTGAAGAGTCTGGTATTACACCCGATGTTGGGCCACTGCTATACGTACAACAGTATAGTGACGACTCGACCGATCACGCCGAGTTCTTTTTTAGGGTTAACAACTGGCAAGATTTTAATAGTGTAGATTTAAGCAAAACTACCCACGGCATGGCCGAAATAGTTGAGTGTGGATTTATTGATGTAAAGGCGCTAAAGACATTGCCTGCGTTTTTGCAGCAAGTAGATTTAACCGTAGACGGCCCAGTGCAAATTTTTAGCTACTAGCTGATAGATTTAGCTTATAAAACCAACACTAAAGGTCTTCTATTTTTACACGGGTTTGCGTGGTGGTATCGCGGTCACGCAAAGTTACGGTGCCGTCGCCTTCGATAGTGTCGAAATCAATCACTACACAGCTAGGCGTGCCAATTTCGTCTTGGCGGCGGTAGCGCTTGCCTATGTTGCCATTGTCGTCCCACATTACTGCACCGTACTTAGCCTTAAGTATGGCGTAAACTTCGCGCGCCTTAGCTACAAGTTCTGGCTTGTTTTTTAGCAGTGGCGATACACAAAATTTTATCGGGCTTAAGTGGGCTGGCAACTTTAGGTAGCTGCGCTCTTCGCCGTTTACTGTATCTACTGTATAAGCGCTCGTTAGTACTGCCATTATTGCACGTTCTACACCAAAACTTGGTTCTATAACGTGCGGCACGAATACTTCTTTGCCGTCTTTAGTACGGTATTCCATGCTCTTTTTAGAACTGTTTTGGATGTTCATAAGGTCAAAATCTGTACGATAAGCCAGGCCCAAAAGTTCTTTGCGGCCGTGCGGGAAGTCGAATTCAAAATCAATAGTGCGCTTGCTGTAATGTGCCCGGTCACTACCTTCAACTTCAAGTTCGTGTACACTGCTTTTTGGTAGGCCAAGTTGGTCGCACCATTCGTGGATTAGTTTAACCCACATATCAAACGATTCTTCCCAGTTGGCTGGGTTAACAAAATACTCAATTTCCATTTGTTCAAATTCGCGGCTTCTAAATACAAAATCACGCGGGCTAATTTCGTTACGGAACGCCTTACCCTGCTGTGCTAAACCAAAAGGCAAATCTGGGTAAAGGCTATCTACTACATTTTTGAAGTTGGTAAATATACCCTGGGCGGTTTCGGGGCGCAGATAGCTAATACTGTTATCATCTGCTACTGGCCCCACGTGGGTTTTAAACATCATGTTAAATTCGCGCGCTTCGCCGAATGTGTCGGTTTTGCCACAAGTTAGGCATTTTGCAGTATCTATTTGATCTTCCCTAAATCGGGCTTTGCAGTTACTGCATTCTACTAACGGGTCGGTAAACGTATCGACATGGCCACTGGCCTGCCAAACTTTTTGGTTCATTAAAATTGCAGCGTCTATGCCGTACATGTCGTCGCGGCCGTCTACAAACATATTCCACCATAGGTTCATAATATTGCGCTTTAGGGCAACACCAAGTGGGCCGTAATCCCAGGTGCCGCTTAGGCCGCCATATACTTCGCTACCTTGGTAAATAAAACCACGGCGCTTACATAAACTAGCAATGTCATCAAGGGTAACTTTTTTATGATCCATTACCTATTAGTATAGCGTGGAGGCAGCTAAATATAAACAGCCACGCATTTGGTGGCTGTTTTAATAGTAACTAAGGCTTCCCTTTATGCTGCGCTTGATTCCTGTACGTGTACAGGGATTGTTTGTTCTGTAGATATGCTTTGTACTTCTACATGCGCACCAACAGCGGATTCGCCAAGAATACGCAGTTGAGGGCCAACAATGTTTGCTTCTGGCATAAGGGCCCTCCAAGCAGCTTCTGATTTGTCAGTAGCATCTGTGTTTGCTTGCATATCTGGGGTTGGTGCGTCCTGAATTAGATCGTCGTATATTACACCGTCTTTACTAATAATACCGTCTAAAGATAGCTTACCTACCGCCATGTGCGTAAGGCGACCGCTGTTTAAAATACGGTCTGCGTGACTTTTGGTAGCCTGCATTTGTTCTGGAGTTCTTTTTGTTTTGTTCATAACTAATACATCATACACCTTTATTGTGCTTATGTCAATAATATATTTAGTGTGCACATATTTTATGCACTATTTCAAATCTTTTTGCATAGTTGCTGATGCGATTTCTGCAAGCATTGGTGCTAAATCTGCCGCTAACTGTTGTACGTTTTGCACCAATACGTAGTTTTGGATGTGCAACACCCCTGCTACCCGTAGCAGTTTAATATGGTTAGCTGTATATATGCCACTGGCATCGGGCGTAAATGCCATTGAAGCCGCTTCAAACCTGAATGTATCTGTTTGCTGCAAGGTGCTACCATCGGCCGCGAGTTGCGTATTAATACCATGGCCAGATAGTTGAAGTAGCTGGGTCATAAACCACACGTAGACTACATGCCTATCTGATCCTGAGTTTAGCTGCTGCAGTGCGTCGGCTGTGATGGTGTAGTAGCCGTCTTCACACTCGTGTTCGGTAAAAGCGTTTATTGTGCGCAGCAACAAGTAACCAGTGTCTAAAATATCTATAGCACTGGTTATGTGCCTAAACTGGTTAACTACATTTGCCGACACGAGTGTTTTAAGTTCACGTGGGCTTTGCAGGTAGGTTACATTGTTAATACAAAACGGCTCTATGCCGCCAGCTAGCTTACTTTTGGGTTTGCGCACGCCTTTGGCCATTAATGAAAATTTGCCACCCGCCTGTGACAGTACACTAATAATACGGTCGGCCTCGCCGTAATCTAAGCGTTTTAAAACCAGCACATTATCTACAATTTTGTTCATGATACCGTGGGTGCCAAAGCGTGCAAATAGCTACAAAGTTGATGCAATGTGGTTTTTGGCTTGTAGAGTATGCCAGCCACGCCCAGCTGCTGCAGTGCGTGCTGCTGTGGTACTGAAACTTGCTGCATGCCCCACATAACTACCGGTATATTTTGCCAATCGTGGTAACTGCGGAACTCGTGCAAAAATTCTATACCACTGTGTCCTGTAAGTGCCATGTCTGACACCACAACATCTGGCAGTTTTACGTCGCAGGCCAAAATAGCATCTTGGGCACTGTTAGATACAACTACATCCATACCTTGCTGCGTCATAAATGCAGCAACTGTACTTGCTAGCACTGAGTCTGAATCTATTAGTAATACTTGCATGGCTACACCAACGTTAGCTGATTTGTTAGCTGCATATCAAAAGCCAAGCCCTGCAGCTGGCCACGGCGAGCTGAACGTATGTTTGTTTGCATAGCCTGTGCTAATTGGTCGGCAATAAATAATTGGCTGGCACTACCTGCAGCCATACCAACAAAAGGCCTAAGCGCCTTGCCAACGTTGGCTTTTGCCTGTGCAACAAACTGGTAACTAATCTTTTGTGGCATTTGGGCAAACACACCAAGTGCGACACCATTTTTGGTGGCGTATGCAGCTAGGGTAATGCTTTTGGCGTGCGTATCTGTTGGCTGCTGGGATTCAATAAAAGCCCGGCCCATTAAAGTAAGCGCTGTTGTGATTACTTGGCGGTGCGCCAACACGGCAGGATGCTTTTTTGGCGCCGCAATGTGCACATTACACACAAATTGCTTAGCGTGCTGGGATAAATTGTAGGCAGCATCGGCAACAACTGCATTAGGGCTAATTGGCTGCAGATCAAGGCTAGTTTGGTTGCTGGTAATACTAAGGGTGTAGGCATCTAGCATATCTATAGCGTGGCGGGCAGCAGCATGTATATCTGCTGCGCTATTTTGCTGCGCAGCTTCGGCCATATACGCAATACGTACAAGTGGTGTTTTAAGATCATGCGCCAGCGCATAAAATAGCGAATGCTGATTAAGCCTGTCTTGCTTGCTGGCCGCCATTGTTACCCCTTTATATTAGCTAGTATAGCAGCACTAAAGCTAGTGTGCTGACGTGGTTTTTACTATAGTTTAAAGCACCGCTTAAGGTACAAAGTTTATGCTTGGCACAACATATTTATCAAAGTCGGCAATATAGTCTTTGCCTTCGGTCCAGATTTTTATAGTTTTGTCGCGCAGCGGAATAAGTATTAGGCTACCCTGCTTGCCGGTACTAATTTCGCCGTCAATACGCACACCAAGTACGCTATTAACTTTTGCAGCCCTGAATGGTTTTACCGTAACTTTGCCAGCTTTTAAATTGGTATCAAATGTTTTTACTAAACTATCGTAACTTGTTTGCACCACCTGCATACGTAGTGCATAGGTTGTGTTGCGGTCTTCTTTTGGAACGACGCCAGGCATAAAATATGCATTAACAGCAGTTGTGCCACTACTTGTTTCGTCTACATAGGCGCTGTATGTTTTTGGGTAGTCGATGCTGGCTGTACCAAATGTTGCTGGGCCAGT
>JAYUWM010000026.1:0-2252 GCA_043753565.1 bacterium | reverse complement strand
TGGACTTGTTCTTCGATTTGTTCGGTCTTTTTCATGAAACGTCCACCTGTTTCTACGATTCTTGTATCTGTCCTATAGCGAGTGGTCGTATCGGGTTCAAAAAGAAAAGCCTCTGCTGAGCCGCCATATTCTAGCTTTTCTCTGACATGAAGACTATCTTGAGGCAAACCATCTCCGAATGAGGCAAAGCCATCCCGAGGTACATAATCTCCAGAGTTTGACTTTAATTTCACGCCATTCGGTCTATCAGTATATATACGTGTTGCCCCTTTAGCAGCACGGGCAACTTCAACGATAAGAGCTTGTCGTTCTTTTTCGCCTGTATCACCAAAGGCTTCTGCTACCTTCTGACGTGCGTCGTCAACTGTTTCTGTTGGTTGTGGCTGATTCGCTTGTTCTAAATAGCGAGCATTGATCCTTGCTTGAGCCTCTTGCACTTCAGGACTGTCGGCAATGCTTTCAGGACTAAGGGAAACTTGCTCGTTGTGCCGGGTGATTATTTCGTTGATTGCAGCCGCACGGTTTCGTTGATTAAACTTGTTACCGTCTCCAGACTGTGTCTGAGCGAAAGTATCAACCATGTCTACCACATTTATGTACATCTCGTTGAGTAGCTTTACTCCGGCAAGATGCACACGTAGATTCGTTTCCTCAGCAATACTTCGATTACCACCACTCGGTGTATTTAATACCGTTTCTAGATCTTTTCGGCGTTCTGCAATTGTATCAAGAACACTAACATCTTCTTCTGGCTTTAGTGTAGCCAACTGTTCGAGAGCCGCATCATGGATTCGTTGTTTCATGCTGAACTGCTGGTCACTTAACTCGCCAGTTTCATTATCCTGCCTATTTCCCTCAAGATGTGATTCAGCAAATGAACCTATTAATGCAAGGGTTTCCTCTGGATTGATCACACCTGCCCCTTCACGATGAAGTGGTAGCTCTCGCTGCCAAGTTTGGGGTTCATTTTCTATTGGTTGGGGTTGTGGTATTTCTGACATTTTTTTTGTTTTTTTAATTTACCCTTTTACTATAGCACGCTTATGTTAATTTGTCAACTTAGCTTACCTCTGTTAAAATACTAGTTATGAGTAGTGTAAGTATAGGCATTGTTGGGCTACCCAATGTGGGCAAAAGCACCCTTTTTAACGCGCTAACAGATAGCCAGATTTTGGCTGCTAACTACCCTTTTGCCACAATCGACCCAAACACAGCAGTTGCAGCGGTGCCCGATATGCGCTTGAAGCAACTTGCCGAACTATACAAAAGCAACAAAATACTGCCGGCCGGTGTAACTTTTGTAGATATTGCTGGTTTAGTGGCTGGTGCTAGCACTGGCGAAGGCCTAGGCAACCAGTTTTTGAGCCACATAAGAAGCTGTAATGCTATTTTGCAAGTGGTGCGCGCCTTTTCCGACCCAAATGTACTGCGCAGCGATAGTAGCCGCGACCCGAATTATGATATTGAGGTTATTAACACCGAACTTGTTTTGGCAGATTTGCAAACTGTGCAAAAGCGCGTACCAAAACTAGATAAAGAAACCCGCGCCAACCCTAAAATTAAGCCCATGCAAGACACTTGTGCGGCAATTTTACAGCACCTGCAAACCGGCACGCCACTACACAAAAACCCAGACTTATTAAAGGCATATAACGACCAATTGTCTGACATGCAGCTAATAACAGCAAAACCCGTTTTGTACGTGTTTAATGTTGACGAACCTACCCTGCAAGATGCTGGCCAGCAGCAAAAACTAGCCGCCCTAGTAGCACCTGCCAGTGCCCTATTTATATGCGCCAAACTAGAAGACGAATTACGAGGCCTAGATGCGGGCGACCAAAGTGAGCTTTTGGCTAGTTACGGCCAAGACGAACCCGGCCTGCACAAAGTTATAAAAAGCGCTTACGATGTATTAGGTTTACAAAGTTACCTAACAGCTGGCCAGCAAGAAGTGCGCGCCTGGACAATTGCCAAAGGGTCTACTGCCCCGCAAGCTGCCGGTGCTATACACGGAGATTTTGAAAAAGGCTTTATTGCTGCCCAAATCGTAGATTACACCGACTTAATTACTGCAGGTAGCGAACAAGCAGCCAAGGCTGCTGGTAAGCTTAGAACCGAGGGTAAAGAATACGTAATGCAACCTAACGATGTGGTGGAGTTCAGATTTAATGTTACAAAGTAAAAACGCTTTCGAAAAAGAAATAAAGCATCTAATTTTATTTGTTCGTACCCTTAAACTAGAGGGTTTTATG
>JAYUWM010000025.1:0-2259 GCA_043753565.1 bacterium | reverse complement strand
GTAAACAAACCTACGTACGTTGCTGGGTTACTACGTGGCGTACGGCCGATTGGCGATTGATCAATAATCACTACTTTGTCTAGATGTTCACTGCCCTCTATACTATCGTGACGGCCAGCTGGCTCATGAGCGTTGTGTAAACGGGCGCGTAATTCCTTAGCTAAAATGTCGTTAATAAGCGTGCTTTTACCACTACCACTTACACCACTTACAACCGTCATAACACCTAATGGGATTGAAGTAGTAACATTTTGTAGATTGTGCTCGCGGGCGCCCTTTATTACGAGGTTTTTACCGCTACCTGTGCGGCGCTTTTTTGGTACAGGTATACTTTTTTTACCAGATAAATATTGCCCAGTAATACTGTTTGGCGATGCTTCAACCTCTGCTGGAGTACCAGCTGCAACTACATAACCACCGTGCACACCAGCACCTGGGCCTATGTCGATTAAATAATCAGCACTACGGATTGTTTCTTCATCGTGTTCTACAACAAGTACTGTGTTGCCTAGTTCTTTTAGACGTTTGAGTGTAGCAATTAACTTTTCGTTATCACGTTGGTGTAGGCCGATTGATGGTTCGTCCAATACATACATTACACCCTGCAGGCCACTACCGATTTGTGTCGCCAAACGTATACGCTGGGCCTCGCCGCCGCTTAGGCTAACTGCGCTGCGGGCCAATGTTAAATAACCCAAGCCAACTTCTAGCATAAAACTTAGCCTGGCTTTGATTTCTTTTAATATCTGCCTGGCAATGTCTTGATCTTTGCTGTTTAACTTTAGCAAATCAAAAAGCACAATTGCATCTTTTACAGGTAGTTCGCACATATCCATGATGGATTTTTCGGCGATTGTAACAGCTAAAACCTCAGCTTTTAAGCGCTTGCCGTGGCAACCATGACAAGGCTTTTCTATCATAAAACGGCCTATTTCGCGGCGCATAAAATCACTGTCTGTTTCTTTATGACGGCGTTCTAGGTTTGGTATTACACCTTCGTATGTGCTGTCATAAAACCGGCCACTACCTAGCGAAAGCCTGTAAACTTTGTCGCCTGTGCCATATAAAATTTTATCTAGTTGGTTGGCTGTAAGTTGGGCAGTTGGTGTGGCAATACTAAAACCGTTAGCCTCGGCAACGGCGGCAATCTTCTTCATATTCCAGGCATCGGGTGCCATGCGGTTATATGGCCTAATAGCACCTTCGGAGATTGTTAAGTTACCATTTGGTAATACAAGCTCTGGGTCTACTTCTAGCCGCGTACCTAGGCCCGTACAAACGGGGCATGCGCCGTGTGGGCTATTAAAGCTGAACGTTCGTGGTTCCATCACGGGCGCCATGAAATCTGGGTAATCGGGATTGTAATAGCGCTGGCTAAAAACGTGCTGGGTATCTTTGTCATCGGCGTCTATGGCATATAACTGGCCTTCACTAAGTTGCAGGGCGGCTTCTACCGCTTGGAAAATACGGCTAGTTTGGGCTTCGTTATTTACTACCCTATCTACTACTATTTCAATGTTGTGTTTATACTTTTTGTCTAGTTCTGGGAATTCGTCTAGGGCGTACATAACACCGTCAATACGCGCCCTGGCATAGCCCTGGCGTATGTAGAGTTCGGGTATATGGGCGTGTTCGCCCTTTTTGTCTATAACTACTGGTGCCAAAATAACTAGCCTGTGGTCTTTTGGTAGGCTTGTGACACCATCAGATATTTCTTGGCTGGTCATGCTTTTTATTGATGCGCCGTCGGGTCCATGGGCAACACCTACACGTGCAAATAATAAACGTAAATAATCATAAATTTCGGTAACTGTTGCGACAGTACTGCGCGGGTTACGGCTGGTAGATTTTTGGTCAATACTAATAGCTGGGCTAAGACCATCGATTTGGTCTACATCTGGTTTTTCCATTAGGCCCAAAAATTGCCTAGCATAGGCACTTAGGCTTTCTACATAGCGCCGTTGGCCTTCAGCGTAAATTGTATCGAATGCAAGGCTAGATTTACCACTACCAGATAAACCGGTTATTACAACCAGGCTATTGCGCGGCATACTAATATCAATATTTTTTAGGTTGTGCTCGCGGGCACCTTTAATTATTAACATCTCACTCATAAGCCATATTAGTATACACTTATTTATGTCTTATTAACAGATACCATGTTGAATATAACTGCTATTAGTAATCGTAGTCGTAATGCGGGCCAAGCGATAGTTCTTGGTTTGTGTACAAAATAAGTGGCTCTAATCTGCAAGTAAA
>JAYUWM010000024.1:0-21370 GCA_043753565.1 bacterium | reverse complement strand
TTCTAACTTGCTTGCCAAAGTTTTTGGTGTAAGTAGTGCTACCATTCGTGCCGAAATGGCCGAACTTGAACGCCTAGGCTATATAGAACAGCCCCATACTAGCGCTGGACGTATTCCTACAGATAAAGGCTACCGTTTTTACGTAAACCATGTCACCCAAGAAACCACCCAAAGCTTGCCAAGCCCAAGGGCCGAGCGCGTACTTAGTGCCCGTGCCGGTGCTAGTGGTTTGCCAGAACGTGTTATACGCAACACTGTGGATACTTTAGTAGAACTTACCCATAACCTGGGCCTTGCGACTATTGGTAACCAGCTATACATGAGCGGCCTTAGTAACCTATTTGGCCAGCCAGAATTTATGCACCCGGGCCAAGTACAAGAGGTAGCCCGCTTGTTAGATAACCTTGAACCATGGCTGCGCGAAGCTGCCCCAAACGAAGCGTTAAGTGTATATATAGGTGCTGAAAACCCAATTGGCCGTAACAGTGGCTGTAGCCTTATAATCAGCAAGTTCCGCAGCCCGTATAGTGACAAAAGTTTTATTGGCGTGCTTGGCCCCACCCGCCAAAGTTACCGCGATGTTATGTGCCTGGTAGAGCGTGCCGGTAAAACCCTCGAGGAGTCGATGTATGCTTAGGCAACAAGATAGATTAAGGTTAGATGGTGCTTTTGAGGGCTACCCGCAAGATGTTACTGTGCCAGACTACGAATCATTTAATATTGTCGATTTTCAGACTATGCAAGGCACATGGGCCGAAGTACTAGAGTTAGATGTTAAGGGCAAGGCTGTATTGCCTACAGATGTTGCCTTGCAAATGCTTATAGAAGCAAGGCGATCAGTTATGGCTAAAAGGAAGCAGCCAATGTTAGTTGATGCTATCGAAAATGCCGCCTTTAATATGGCAACCAATCTACCCATAGTTATTACTGAACAATTTATGGAGCTTTATAATGACTAAAAAACAACCACAAGAAAATGTAATCCCGAGCGCCGAGGAGCTTTTGCAGCAAGTTGCAGAACTAACAGATGCTTTGCAACGCGAGCGTGCCGATGCCGCAAATGTACGCCGCAGGGCAGAAGAAGACAAGGCAAAACTAGGCACTTTTTACAAATCACTAGTGGTGCGTGAGCTTTTGCCTGTTATAGATAACTTTGAGCGTGCTTTAAAAAACACCCCAAAAGAACTTGCCAACAACGACTATATTAAAGGTGTTGCGGGTACTGTTAAACAATTCGAGACAGTTTTAGCTAAATTGGGTGTGCAGCGTATAAAAACAGTCGGCCAGCCGTTTAATCCTAATTTGCACGAAGCAGTTAGCCTAGAAGAAGGCGAAGGCGCTACAGAAGTAGTAACAGAAGAATTGCAAGCCGGATATACCTTGCAAGACGAAGTGCTACGCCACGCAATGGTACGAGTAACCTTGCAATAATTAACCATTAGTGCTATAATATATTGTATATGACAGAGATGAATCCATTTGCACTTAGTTACACTTTTGATAATAGGCCTATAAGCGAATATTTAGAAAAAATGCAGGCGGCTATTGATTTGGCTAAGATCACCCCTGTGGAAGATCCTATGAAAGAAACTTTGCGTTTAGCAGTCCTTACAGGTGGAGCAAATGCAACACTTGGCCTTGGGAAGCCAAGCGATTTTCCTTCGCATGAGCTAATGCAACAGCTAGAAGCCGCACGTGATGCAGCTGATCAGCAAGCACGTGTTTTGGGTAATGCAGTAGTCGATTTAGCTTAAAAATAAGACCAAATAGTAACAAAATTAGCACTCTAATTAGTAGAGTGCTAATTTTGTGCTTGCAAAGTATTTTGGCACTCGTATATAATAAGTGCTAGAAACACTACTACTAAATCAAGGGGAAATTATGAGTAAGATTATTGGGATCGACTTAGGTACAACTAACAGTGCAATGGCAGTAATGCAATCTGGTAAACCAGAAATTATTGCCAACAACGAAGGCGCACGCACTACTCCAAGTGTGGTTGCAGTTAACAAAAAAGGCGAACGCCTAGTGGGCGCTTTGGCCCGCCGCCAACAAGTTACCAACCCTAAAAACACTATCTACGAAGTTAAGCGCCTTATTGGCCGCAACTTTAACGATAAAGAAGTGCAAAAAGACCTAAAACTTATGGGCTACGAGATTGTAAAATCTGGCAATAGCACCAAAGTTAAAATGGACGGCAAAGAATACAGCCCCGAAGAAGTTAGCGCCATGATACTAAGCAAGCTTAAAGCTGACGCTGAAGCCTTTTTGGGTGCACCAGTTACTGAAGCCGTTATTACAGTACCGGCATATTTTGACGACAGCCAGCGCCAAGCAACCAAAGACGCAGGTAAAATTGCCGGCCTTGAAGTTAAGCGTATTATTAACGAACCTACAGCTGCTGCCCTAGCCTACGGCCTAGACAAAGAAACAAAGGGCGACGAAAAAATTGCCGTATTTGACCTTGGTGGCGGTACATTTGACGTATCTATCCTTGAACTAGGTGACGGTGTTTTTGAAGTAAAAAGTACTAACGGTGACACTCACTTAGGTGGTGCCGATTTTGACCGTGTTTTAGTTAATTATTTTGCAGCCGAATTTAAAAAAGAACACGGTATAGACATTTCTAGCGACAACGCAGCAATGCAGCGTCTGCGTGACGAGGCTGAAAAAGCCAAAATAGAACTTAGTAGTAGCCAAGAAGTTGACATTAACCTGCCGTTTTTGACAGCCAATGCAGACGGCCCTAAACACTTCGAACACAAACTATCACGTGCCAAACTAGAACAACTTGTTGGTGAATTGGTTGATAAAACTGCTGAACCATGCAAAAAAGCCCTAAAAGACGCTGGCCTAACAGCCAAAGATATCGACGCAGTTGTATTAGTTGGTGGAATGACACGTATGCCATCCGTTGTCGCTAAAGTTAAAGAAATATTTGGCAAAGATCCGATGAAGGGAGTAAACCCCGATGAAGTTGTAGCCATAGGTGCTGCTATTCAGGGTGGTGTTTTGCAGGGCGACGTTAAAGACGTTTTACTGCTAGATGTTACACCGCTTAGCCTAGGCATCGAGACTATGGGCGGCGTAAGCACCAAACTTATAGAACGCAACACAACTATTCCAACTAGCAAAAGTGAGACTTTTAGTACTGCTGCAGATAACCAAAACCAGGTAGAGATCCATGTACTGCAAGGCGAACGCGAATTTGCCACAGACAACAAAAGCCTTGGCCGCTTTATATTAGACGGCATTGCACCGGCCCCACGCGGCGTACCACAGGTAGAAGTTACGTTTAACCTTGATGCCAACGGTATTTTAAATGTAACCGCCAAAGACAAAGGCACTAGTAAAGAACAAAATATTACCATCCAGGGTTCAGGTGGTTTAGACAAAGCCGAGATTGAAAAAATGCGGCAAGATGCCGAAGCTAACGCCGAAGCAGACAAGCTTAAACGCGAGGGTGTAGAGGCCAAAAACCAGCTAGACAGCGCAATTTACCAGGCTACAAAGCTTAAAGACGAGAACAAAGACAAGATATCTGAAGACGACGTAAAAGCACTAGACGAAGCCGTAGAAACAGCTAAAAAAGTGGCTGACGACGAAGCTGCAGACAAAGATGCTTTTGAGGCTGCCGCCAAAGAGCTAACAGACAAAATGATGCCAATCGGCGCTAAGATATACGAACAAGCGGCCGCCGCAGATAAGCCAGAAGGCGAAGAAGCCAAAGCTGGCGAGGGCAAAGATCCAATCGAAGGCGAAGTAGTCGACGAAGAAAAGAATGAAAAGAGCGAAGAAAAATAATGGAACTTACAATTAAAAACCGCAAAGCAACTGTATCTGTAGATAGCACAGCTATTGTCACTAAAAAGAACGGTACAGCAGATTTGTTGTTTATACAGTTTACTCGTGAAGGCGAAAGTCCTGAGGGCGATGTAGTGGCAGCAGTGCGTCTAAACAGCATTGCCGAGCTTGAAGATTTAAAAAAAACAATCGAAGAATCTATAGACAAGCACAAAAACGCTAGCCGCGAAATGTAGTAGCCACAAGCAATTTTATTTAGCATATATAGATGGTAATATAAGTACCCAAAGGGGATTTATATGTTACACATAAAAACCGAACAACTAACTCAAGAACAAACAGAAGTACAAGGTTTGATACAGGCAATAGAAGCCGCAAAAATATTTGATTTTGACCAGCTTGTAAATAGCCAAGAATTTGTATTTGCAAAAGATAGCAGACTGCCGTTTTTAGGGCAGTTAGGTATTATTGAAAGTGTTGAGCGGTTTACTACGCTAAACATACCAAATGTATGGATTGACGAAGATGCCGAAGCAAGCAAAGCAGTTATTAGGTATCTGCAACCCTTGCGTGGTGCGGTAAACGGTATGTATTTAACTAGCCAGTATGCAATGGTAGAGCAAGTTGACGGTAACGGTGTTGAAACATTGATAATTGACCCATTTGCCTTAACTATAAGAGGCAAGTATGAGCGCTATGGAATTTTTAGAGATAATACATTTGAGGGCTTTAACCATGAGAAATCTGTCAGAGTTGCGCACACAAGGTTAGATTCATTTGTAGGGCTATTACCTAAAGTTGCTGGCGTTATAGCAGCCTAAAACCAACACCTTATAAGTGTTATTTGCCGCTAGCACTCGTAGGGGTTAGAGTGCTAAAATATATATAATGAGCAAACGCGATTATTATGAAGTATTGGGTGTTGGCAAAACTGCCAGCGCCGACGAGCTTAAAAAGGCTTTTAGAAGTGCGGCTATTCAGCATCACCCAGATAAGGGTGGCGACGAAGCAAAATTTAAAGAAGTTAATGAAGCCTACGAAGTACTTAGCAATACCGAAAAACGCCAGCGCTACGACCAGTTTGGCCACGCCGGCGTTGGCGGTGCTGCTGGTGGTGGTAACCCATTCGGCGGTGGTTTCCAGGGCCAAAACATCAATTTTGATTTTAATGATTTAGGTGGTTTTGGCGACTTATTTAACACGTTTTTTGGCGGAGCTCAGCAGCAACGGCAACGCCGCGGCCGCGATTTGCAAACAGCTATAGAACTGGGATTTGAAGAAGCAATATTTGGTGTAGAAAAAGAAATTAAACTATCGCATAAAACGGCTAACACCAAAGATGGTGTACTTAAACTGCGTGTACCAGCCGGTGTGGATGACGGCAGCACTATCCGCCTACGCGAACACGGCGAGCATATTCAGGGTGGCCCAGCAGGGGACTTGTACGTACAAATTAGGGTGCGCCCACACAAAACTTTCACGCGTGAGGGGTCGCTTATTTTAAGTGCAGCACATATTAATATGATAGACGCTACGTTAGGTAGCGAAATTGATATACAAACAATTGACGGCAAAGTACGCATGAGGGTACCAGCTGGTACGCAAAGCGGAACAGACTTTAAACTAAGCGATCACGGTGTACCAATTGGCAATGAACGTCGTGGGTCACATATTGTAACCGTTATTGTTGACACGCCGACCAAGCTAAGCAAGAAGCAGCAAGAACTTTTGCAAGAATTTAAAGATACTGCCGGCAAAGGATTTTGGCGGGCTTAGGAAAAACTAATCTGCTTGTGCTAATTTTATCAAAGAAGTAAGCTATATTTAAGAACTAACAGGAGACACCCCAGTGAAAAATCGAAGCCCTATAGCAGTATTATTACTACCTTTTGTAACTTTTGGTATTTATACCATTTATTGGATGGTAAAAACTAAGGGTGAAATGAATGCACGCGGGGCAGATATTCCGACAGCATGGTTTCTGATTATACCTTTTGTTAACATTTGGTGGTACTGGAAGTACTCTCAGGGTGTTGAACATGTTACAAACGGCAAATTAAGCGGTGTACTATCGTTTGTAGGCTTTTTGCTACTTGGTTTTATTATGAGTGCTATCGTGCAAGATTCGTTTAACAACGTTGGCAGCACTGCAGCCGCTACGCCTACTGCAGCACCTGCACCAATGGCCGGAGCGCCAGTAATACCAGTTTCTGCTAGCGTAACGCCACCTGTAACACAGTTTTCAGCGCCGCCGGCAGCAAATGATCAAAGCAGCCCTACAACACCTACTCCGCCAGTAGTACAATAGTTGCATTTTAAGACACCGTTTAACTAAAACATAAGCGGTGTTTTTATTTTGTTAAAACTTAGGTAGTATTAGTGTAATGACAAAGCGCAAAAATGCTCAAGGCTTTATAACCATGATAGTTATGATGATTATAATTGTTGGCGTAATAATAGCCCTTGCGTACATGCGTGTTAAGAACGCTTCCCAATAGACAAAAATCATAAAATATGATATAATCTAAGCAATAGCAGTAAACGGGGCTAACAATGGCAAAATTTCAAATTATTATCGGTAGAGCAGAAGAAATAGATATCGTGGGGACAGCCCTTGGTGTACCAGCACGTATTGATACTGGTGCTTTCCGCTCATCTATTCATGCAACAGATATAAAAGAGATCACTAAAGACGGTATAAAGCAGCTTCAATTTAATATTTTAGGCCATACTTGTGCACCCGTCGCACGCAAAATTGTTGCGCCAGAATATAATGTTGTGTCTGTTCGTAGTAGCAACGGCGAAGTTTCAGACCGCTTTGCAGTAACCCTTAAAGTTAAAATTGGGCCTAAAATATTTAATACCAGCTTTAGTTTATCCGATCGCAGCCAGAACGTTTTTCCTATACTTGTTGGGCGCGAGGCATTAAATGGCCGGTTTATCGTAGATTCTAATAAAACATCTGTATCTAAAGCTAGCTTGGTCAAACAATTTGGCATAGTACTAGATACCCAAGAAGGCACAGAGGAATAATAGCCATGAAAATTGCTATTTTAAGTAACGGTCCGGGTAATTACAGCACAAAGCGACTTAAAGAAGAGGCGCAGTTACGCGGCCATGATGTAAAAGTAATCAAATATAAAGAATGTTACGCAAGCATCGAACAAAATAAGCCTATTGTAAGTTACCGCGGCGAAGAACTAGTAGGCTACGACGCTATTATACCGCGTATTGCCAGTAGCATGACTAAGTACGGCACTGCCATGGTTAGGCAGTTCGAAATGCAGGGTGTTTATACCCCTAGCAGTAGCATTGCCATCACGCGCTCACGCGATAAGCTGCGTACATTGCAACTTTTGGCCAGGGCCGGGGTTGGTATACCTAAAACCGTTTTTACCCGTAACACAACAGATTTTGATGACCTTATTGACCAAGTTGGGGAGTTGCCAGTTATTATCAAGCTTGCTAGCGGTACACACGGTAACGGTGTTGTATTAGCCGAGACTAAAAAAGCAGCTAAAAGCGTATTACAAGCGTTCCATGTTATGGACGACGACGGCACCAACATTTTATTGCAAGAATTCGTCAAAGAATCAGCCGGTGTGGATATCAGGGTTTTTGTAGTTGGCGGTAAAGTAATTGCCAGCATGAAACGCCAAAGTTTGGACGACGATTTTAGGAGCAACCTACATCAAGGTGGCGCAGGCGAAGTAACAAAACTTAGCGACGACGAGCGCAAAACAGCCCTAAAGGCTGCGAAGGCTATGGGCCTAAGTATTTGTGGTGTAGATATTATGCGCAGCGACCGTGGGCCATTGGTTCTAGAAGTAAATAGCAGCCCCGGTTTTGGTATAGAAAAAGTAACAGGCCGCGACGTAGCCGGCCCAATATTGGATTACATAGAACAAAACGCCAAGCGCAGCCGCCGCCGAGACCGCGTTGGCGCGTAAGCGACCAGCTTTGGCGGGGCGATTGTTTAGATTATTAGTTGTTATTTTGATAGTGCTTAGTAGTATATTGGCTGTACGTGTTCTTGAACTTGACGTTCCTAAATTTGGCAACACTGGCTGCAGTAATAGCAATATGTACGTAACCTATAAAAATGTTAATTTAGCCCCACAAAGCACTCAGCCGTACCGCATAGAACTTGCAAAAACACCTAGCCAATTAGAACTTGGTTTAACTGATAGGCCTTGCTACCCTAGCGACGGCGCATTGTTGTTTATGTTTGCTACAGATGACAAATTTGGCATTTGGATGAAAAATATGAAATTTAATATCGATACTATATGGCTAGATAGTAATAAAAAAATCGTACACATAGAACACAATATGACGCCAGAATCATACCCTAGAGTGTTTTACCCTACCGTAGATGCACGTTACGTTATAGAAATAAATGCAGGCCAAGCCAGCAGTGTACTTAAAGCAAATGTTGGTACACAGCTACATTGGTAAGCGCTTATGCTAACATGTAGTTATGCAGGGCGACATTATTGCAGCCGTACTTTTATTTATACCCATCTTACTGGTGCTTTTTTTGCGCACTAACGCAGCGCTGATGTTTTTTGTTTTAGCCGGGTCTATTACGTTGCAAAATTACCTAGACCAAGATGTTGCAAGCTTTACAAGCACACTGCTAAACGCAAAAAACAGCAGCCTAGTGGCGCTACTTTTGATAGTTATTCCATTTTTGGTTGCCGCAATTGCATTTAGGCACACGGTATCAAAAAACTCGTTGTTTTTGCACTTGCTGCTTGCTGTCGGTGTTGGCGGCACATTGCTAATAGTATTGCCATCTTATATATCGCTGGGGGTTGCAGGGGCTGTTGCACAGGGTGTTATTGGTACCAACATTTTACCGTTTACCAGCGTAATATTATCTGCCACCTTTTTAGCTAGCGTAGTAGTGCTATGGTTTAGCCACCCTCGGAGCGATCACCGCAAAAAACACGGCCACTAAGCAAGGCTAACAGCAACCGTATATGTACCAAGTTGTTGGTAGGGTGGTTTTTTTTGCTGGGCCATGTGCCTTAGCGCCATAAACAGGTTAGATACGAATGTTTGCCTGTGTTCACCAGTGCCCATGTAGTTAAGCTGATCTATGTTTAATGTGATCTTGTTCACTAGTGTAATTAATTCGGGTTGTCGCAGCTGCTCAATAAGTCTTTTTATATCAGTATTTTCTGGCAACCCAAGAATTTGTAGCAGTTCGGTCACTAGTTCGTCAATTTGCTTAGTTTTAAGGGTATCTGGCTGTTTAATATCAGATGTTTCTATACTGTTAATAATTTCCAAAATAGATTCTAGCTTTTTTTGTACTATTTGGGCTGTAGCCGGCAGAATATCTGCAGTGTATTCGCTAACAACCCGTTGCAGTTCTACTTCTGCCGCTTGTTGTGGCGGTAATTCTGCTGCTAATTTAGCGGTGGTGGTTGGTGCTTCGGCTATTGCCGCATGTGGAGCCGGGGCGTCAGGTAGTATTTTTTCTGTCTGAATTGCAGGCGGCTGGTAATGTTCGGGCTGCGGTGTAGCTGCAGGCATATCTAAGATTATTTTCAACGCGGGTGCTTGTTCCGTGTGCTCTACAATACTCGGCTGCTTTGCTTCATAGGTCACAGGCTGAATAGCCTCATGCTTAGGGGTTTGCGGTGTATCAACTAAAGTATTAAGTTTTGTTTCAGCAGGCCTAAAAGCGGGCCTTGCTTCTAGTGCAGGCACCATGCTTAGTAGATTTGGTTTTTTAGGCGTGTTTGGTCTATTAATAATTTGCGTTGTGGGTAATTTGACGGGGGCAGAACTTTGCTGCGGTACTACGCGTTGCTTTGCTGGCTGCTTTACACGGTGCTCGTACGATTTTTCGGCTAATGCTGTTTGCTGTTGGGGTGCTTGTTCTACAACCATAGCTGTTTGCATAATTTGCTGCTGTGTAATGTATTGGTTAATTTGTGTGTCAGGTGTGGTATGGGCGTGCTGTTGAGATTTTTGTACATCAGGCTTAGGCGTAGCAGCCTGCTTTTTGCTTGCTGCCATTAGTTCCCTAATGGTCGGGCCGCGGTCCGGTGACTTTTCAGCTTGGCTTAAGCGCTGTACTAATTCTAAGCCCGCTGCGCCCATACTTTTTAGGTATGGGCACTCAGCAACACCTTCTTTACCGTAACGCTCAGCCAAGTTAGCCATATTACTTCCATGCTCGGGCACTGCATCAAATTTAGCTGTATCAATAACTTGCTGTACATCCGGTGACTTTGCGGTATCTAAAATCTCCAGGCGGGTCTGATCAGCTAGAGTATTTTGCTGAGTGACATCTTGTTCTACGCCCCCATAAAAAGTTTGCTGGGCATCTATTAACTGTAAAGCTAGCGCATCTTGACGTCGTTTAGCTTCTACTTCATTAATATCCCACCAGTTATCCATATTAAGTTGCTGTAGTACCTTGTGCGTCAGCTTGTTGCCGTGCTAGTTTTGTCATTACCATGTCGCGGATATCATCAGGAGTCATATCAATTAGATAGTTGCCGCAGCGTCCTAGCCCGTAGTGTACAGTGCCAGATTGACCCATCATGTTTAAGTTGGTGCCAGCTACGCCTTGCAGGCCGCAAGCTTCAATAAAAAAATCTGCAGTATCAATCTGTTCAGGAGTTAGCTCCAACTGCATAGGCTCTTGTTCCATAGCTACATTATACGCGTTTTATGTGCGTAAACGTCTAAAAAACATTAGCGCTTAAATTTTATAAAAGTAACAATTGTTTTCGTGACGAATAAGTTTTAGATTTGGTATGGCAAACATGTAGCTAATAACAGTGGTGCCGGGTTTCATTTCTGCCTTTAGTTTTGTACCTAGGCGCCCCATAAATTTTGGCATTAAAAATACAAAAGTAACATCGGCGTCTGCGAATGATTTGGTCCATCCGTTACCTAAGCGTACGCTAATGTTTTTGTAGCGGCGGCAAAGCAGTTGGGCTAGCTTACAAATAAAGGGGTTTATTTCGTAGCCAATAACAGTTACATCATATTTTGCGGCTTTGCGTAAAAACCTACCGTCGCCGCAGCCAAATTCGTACACTTTTGCACCTGGTTTTAAGTTAAGCGATTGTAATATTTTTGTAGTATCTTTGCTGAATGCTGGCACCCAAATTGCGCCCAACAGCCCTGCAATAGCAAAGGCTAGCGACACAACAAGCAGCGTAATCATGGCTAAAGTAAACAAAGTATCCATTAGGGTTAATAGTACCAGACTAGTTAATAATTAAAGATTTTGGGCGGCTAATATTTTTGCCTGAATTTGCCCGAGTTTTTCGTCGTCCATCTTTGGGCCTTCAGCAGTTGTTATATAGCCGGGGTAGTGTTCGTTAAATACGGTATGGTCGCTCCATACATCGGTTTGGCCGGCTAGCTGGCCGTGCAGGGGTATAAGCTTTGCGTGCACATAGGCTACACCGGTGCCCTCATATACTAGTGCTACGCGCACAACACCTAGTGCTTTTTCTAAAATTTTGGCAACTTTTTTGGCAGCTAGCATTAGGTCTGAGTATTGATGGTCGTTAAGACCGAATACGTAATCGCCAAGGTTGGTTTTTGGTATTACAACCGTAAAACCCGGCGTGTTAGGGAAGGGCGTTAAAAATGCTATATGGCCGCTGTCTTCGTAAACTTTATAGCTTGGTATTTGGCCGCTAACGATTTTATCAAAAATTGTATCACTCATACATATGATTATAGCAAAGGCTATAGTTTAAGATCGTCTAAAACTTTGTTTAATACTCTTGCCCACACCGCGTAGCCATCATTACTTGGGTGGAAGTTATCTTGCGCGAAAAGTTTAGGGTTATTTGCAAATTCCTCACCCGTTTCGCGGGCTATATAGGCAAAGGATACGCCGTTTTCTTTAGCTATTTGTTCGAAAGCAGTATTAACTTTTTTAGTTTGCTGCCCCATATACCATTTAAAAGGCTGAATAAACCGCACCACGTCCCCCATAGAAGCAGCACCTGTAAACACAATTTTAACTTTATTGTTTCGCTTCTTTAGTTTGCTAATTATAACTTGCATGTCGGTTTTTATACTACTTATACCAGTCAAGTGAGTAACGTCATTTGCGCCAACTGCAATTAGTACGATGTCAGGTGTAAAATCTTTAGACCTTTCGATTTGATCAGTTGCTACATCTTTAATTCTTGCACCAGAAACACCAAAATTCTGGTAAGTCACCTTGTTATTTCTGCCCAGATTTTCGGCTGTCTTAACAGCAAAACCTTCGATGTAATCACCGCCCTGTGCAATTGAAGTACTGTCACCAAGTATCAGATATTTTAGTTCGCTACCGTCGCCAATAGTAGTTGCTGCGCGGGGGATTTCAGGGGCTTCTACAGATTTTCCGTTATATAATACCGCAACCAAATTCGCAATTACTATAGCCAGTATAATTACAAAAAACACTACACAAAAAACTACTAGCTTATGATTTTTTACATAATCCATATACTTCAAGCTTAACATTTATACACAACCTAAAGATCACTAATATTTTGAGTTTTTATATCGAAGTAAACATCCAAGTTGTGTCTTTTACAAATTTCAAGACGGCTGTACAGATTGTTAATGGTATACTTTTTATCAAAAAATGACCAAAAATGTATGTGACCGATATTATTATGTTTGGCAAAGTCTATTGCGGCTTTGGTACTAGTTTGTAGGTTGGGGCTTATACTAAATGGAACACGGCTAAGACCATTTATATGGGTTAGTATTTCACTTTCATTTTTGCCCCTGTAGCGCTCAAGATCAATGTTAAGTAGTACATTGTCGCCCGTGTATGCAATTAGTTTCTTCTCGGCATCAAAGTATTCATCTGCATTTAAATCGCCCGCAATATTTATAAGTGCTTTTTGTGGATTCCAGCCAGACATTTGATTAATTAGCTCATCTAATGCCAAATTGCTTGTTTGGCTAGTTAACTTAATATCTATTTTTGGGATTATAGGTGTATTTTTAAATAGCTCAAGGGCTTGGCTTAATGTATCGTTGCCGACAACCGGCGGATGGCCTAGATAAAGATTGTTATTGTTCCATTGAATATCAAACTCAACAAAAAGCGGGCTAGTTTTTATTCCCGCCCCGATTGCATCTAAACTATTTTCCTGACCAATGCCCCTGTGTGGGCATAAACGGGCAAGTACTTGTTCTTGCTGTGTGTTTGACATGAGTTGATTATAACAAAGCTAATCAGCTACTTCTTATTTAGAATAATAACTAAATACAGACTTCCAAGTACAATAACTGCTAAACCGTTATAAACAAATGTGTTACCAAAATCTTTTTTGGCCTCTGGTGCGGATGCAACGTCGTAACAATATGAGTCAGTATAAGTATAAAATGCATTCTTTATTGGTGTATTGCACCCATAAATATCACGTATCTGTGCTGCGTTGCTTATGGGTGCTTTTACTAATCCATAAACTACTAACGATACGCCGATTAATATAAAACTTAGTGCGAGCGGTTTCTTGTTCATATGCTAACTATAACAAAACTGCCCAAACGGATGGTTACATCTTTGATGAGTCGTATGTATAGCAGCCGCCACTATTATAGGCACAAGCATCATGTTACTATTACCATGAATGAGAATAACAAATATAAACTACAAAATATTACATAACGAAAAAGGGTTTAGCCATCTTTTAATAATGGGTGTAGTACTAGTTATTAGTGTAGTTAGTTTTGCTGGTTACAAGGTTAGTAATACAATAGCTAAATCTAAAACAGTATCTACTACAAAACCAAGTCTTGAAATAGAGCAAACAAAGGTAGAGCCTAAGCAGGAGCAAGTTGTACCGGTGTCGGTAAATCCTCCGGTATCTAAAGATAAAGCTCCTCAGCCGACCCCGCCCTCCCCGGCTCCAGTACAGAAATCTACCTCTACATTCACTACTTCAATCACAATTAAGGGTGACGCAACTTGTCAATCACAAACACTAGAAGCCCTCAAATTATTAAGTACCAATACCCCAAAACATTATTCAACAATTACTTCGTATATAAGTGTAATAGAGTGCGTAGCCCAAGGTTCGGGTATGCTTGCTTATGAAAACCCTCCTAGGTATTTAGTAGGTGATGCAACAAGAAATGCAGGAACAGTTTGGCTTGCAGGAACGATTGCACATGATGCAGGACATTCAAGACTTTATCATGATTATCTATCCGCACACCCTGGGGAGTCAGTGCCAAATGAGATATGGACGGGAGAAGCTGCCGAAAGAACCTGCTTAGAGGCCCAGCATGATGCGTTGACCAAAATAGGTGGAACACAAACTCAGTTGGATCATGTCATGAACATTATTAACTCGCAGTATTACAATGTTCCTTACGATCAGCGTTGGTGGTAAGATTTATCATACCCCTGTCGGTAACCAATAAAAAATGTCACGAAAGTGGCTTATTAAATTGGAGAGGCATATGTATCGCTGTTGCTATCAAAATTAAAGCCCACGGGCTGGAAATAGTATAGGAAGTGCAAAGTAGATGGCAATAAAGATTAGCAGTATAAGTCCGATAGTATGTACGTAATTCCAAACGAATTGTTTATTTTTTATTGAAATGCGCAAGGCCCAAATAGCTATAATGATTGCTGGTACGAGTAAAATCTCTGCAACAAATAACTTGTAGAAGTTATAAAGTAAATCATCAGAAAATTGGTAAGAAGTTGGCCAGTCGTACATTGACCGTTTTACAAAAAAGTAGCCGAGCAAGTAACCGACCAACCCCAAAAAAAGCCAAGCGATGAATTTGTTCTTGTTTGTTTTTAGTAATCTCATACGCGTAGTATAACAAAAGACTTCCGAAGAAGTCTTAGGCATAAGCTTACTGAAAAACCATCTGTGACGCCATCGCAACTAAAATATTTGCATCGAAGCCTAATATATAGTTTTTACTTAGCTAGCTTCAGATTAGTAATTTTAATAATACCGTCACTTGAATAAATATCATTCTGTGATGGTTGGATAATTCCAGTAATTTGGTATTCATCCGCACCAATGCTTAAGTTGGGGTGAGCTTTATAATAATCTTCGCTATCAATCTCGTAGACCTTTCTTCCGTTAGTGAATCCTCCCATGCATTCAGCTGTTTGTAATCCACTTTGGTTTTTGTGTTCGAGACAGGTGTAATTTCCGTGAAACGTTATAGTCTGCCCGTAAGCCGGGTGGTCCTTTTGACGTACTATAGCCAAGCTGAGTCCTAAGCAGAATAAAGCAAATACAAGTGCCAAAAGCCAAAATTTTCTTCTCATAGCGTAACAGTAACATAAAAGACCTCTCAGGGGGATCTAAAATGCTTATGATTCGAGGGCCCTGTGAGACTCGATCACAAGCATATTCTGACCAGTTAGACTCGAGTGAACTAAAGTCCTTAACACCATACAAACGGGACTATGCGTACCCCCTCATAATTTCAATAGTAATTGAAGATTAAAAATAAGCTATTATTAATAAATGAGAATTCATAAGAATCAACAGGGTACTACATTCATTGTAGTTATTTTAGTATTAATTTTATTAACAGTTGGTGGAATAGCATTTTGGCGGATACAAACTTCTAACAATAAATCAGCCCTGCTTAAACAGGCGCAACTTAACCAGCAAAATAAGCAGTCGATCGAAGATAGTCTGATTGTTTATATAAACATGGAACATAACTATAATATAAAAATACCAAAAAATTATATTCCAACATCAACAACTAGTAATCCTCGCTTTTATTATGATAAGGATTCAGGACGCGTGGACACCCCATATATGCTTAGTCTAACGGCGCTGCCAAAAGAAGGAGGCGCACCAGCATATACAGATTTTGAGACTGCCCAGACGACAATGAGAGAAAAGATGTATGCAATGGATAATGCGCTTGAAGGCAAGGGTATGAGAGGTGTGGTCACTCTTCTTAAAGGAATACAGCTTAAAGGCACGAGCTACAAGAGTGGCATATATGCAACTGGTAACAGCAACGATGATCTTGGTAGGGATACGGTCAATAAGTTGCTGCTTGTACTGAGGGACGATGGTAGTGCGCTACAGGTGGCAATGTTTATCCGGCCAAACCAGCTTAAGAACGCTGAAGCCGAAATAGAAGCGATTTTTAATAGTATTAACTTACAAGTTCAATAGAAGCCCAGCCTTTAACCAGCTCGGGCTAAGGTGAGACACCGCCACAAATATCGTTAAAAGCGTGGCCCATCGACTACGATCAGGGACAAAGAAAAGCCCGCTACATGGGCGGGATTTTCTTTGGAGGGTCCAGTGAGACTCGAACTCACGACACCCTGCTTAAAAGGCAGGTGCTCTAACCGACTGAGCTATGGACCCTTGTAATGTGTAAACACCTTAAAAATGTAGGAAATTTACTATAAGTAACAGGGGTTATTATCTGTTATTTTGTTGTAAAAGTCAAGATACAACTGCAGCTTGCACGGGTACTGCCGTTTTGGCATCTGCTAGCTTATTAAAGTAATCTTGGATTATTAAAATATCTATACCGTCGGGCACTGCCAAAAGCACAATAATAGATAGCGCAAAGCTGAGCTTTTCGTTTGTAACTATCTCTACCGCTTTGCTGTAGCGCCATAGCCAAAGCGCTGTAATTATGAAACTTGCAAAAATTAGCCCGTAAAAAATCAACAAGCCAAAAGGGTTGGACCCTGTACTGCTAGAAGTGGCAATAAGTAATCCGATACCAAAAACATAACCAAAAAACGGTATAGCAAAAATCCACGGCGTAGGAATATCGACATCTGCGATAGATTTCATCTCGGCACGGGTTTTGATAAACCAATAAAGCCTATAGATACCAATTGTCACTATGGTCAGAAGTAACATTTTACCAATACTGCGTTTTTTCATTATATTCCTTTTAGCGTTAGCAATTTTTTATAATCTAAGCCTAGCATACAATCAGGGCAAGATGCATGCAACTGTATATAATCGTACCACCAAAATTACGCTGTTATGTGTTGGTTTGCTGGCGGGTGTTGCCAGTGCGTATTTTGTTAGGCCAACGGTAATGTTAATTATTGCTATAGTCTGCGTTGGTTTTTTAGCAATTTATTTAAACTTAAAGTTAGCGGCAGTAATAATTATCGGGCTTACACTGGGCCTGCTGCGTGGAGCGGCCTTTAATAACCAAATTAAGCCATTGTACGATGTAATTGGGCAAAAAGTTACAATAATGGCGCACGTTGATACGCCTAGTACGTATGACGACAAAAGGACTTTAGTTTTTGATGTTACTAAAGTGAAGTTACTACAACCGTACCAAGCAGATTTGCCCATAAAAATGCAAATTAGTGGTTACGGCGAAAACACTATACTGCGCGGCGATACTATTACGGCCACTGGCAAAATATATAAAAAGCGGGGAAGTAAGCAGGCTGGGATATCGTTTGCCCAGTTAGATGTAGTATCCCACGATAACTCGCCTTTGCAGCACGTGCGAAGATCTTTTTTAGCAGGTATGACAACTGCTATGCCGGAACCACATGATCAATTTGCGATTGGCCTACTTATCGGCCAAAAAAGTGACCTGCCACAATATGTCATAAATACTCTGCAAATTGTGGGATTAAGCCATATTATTGCTGTGTCGGGGTATAACCTAACCATTTTGGCGGATGTTTCTAAGCGATGGTTGGGCAAAAGGTCTAAGCTGCGCGGCACTTTGCTTAGTACAGCGTTGGTTTTGATGTTTGTTGCTATGGTCGGTGCAAGTGCATCTATCCAGCGTGCGGCTTTTGTGTCGCTATTGGCAATTGCTGCCGCGCATTACGGCCGTAGTATAAAACCACTAGTACTTATTAGTTTTGCAGCCGCCACTACTGTAATACTTAACCCGTTAAGTATATGGTCAGATGTAGGTTGGTATTTATCCTTTTTGGCCTTTTTTGGTGTGTTGGTCATTTCCCCGCTGGTTCAAAAAAGATTATATGGTTCTAAAGAACCATCACTTCTAATAAAACTATGCATAGAAACTAGTAGCGCTCAAATAATGACACTACCTATATTGTTGCTGCTATTTAACCAACTTTCTGTGGTGTCGCTGGTTGCAAATATTTTAGTTGTACCGCTAGTGCCGCTGGCTATGCTTGGTAGTTTTGTTGCGGGGCTAGTTGGTATGGTTGCGCCCTTTGCGGCCCCAATTATTGCCCTACCCGCAACTTGGCTTTTAACCTACATGATGGATGTGTCGTCATTATTATCACGAATCCCACATGCCAATGTTAAAACTAGTATATCGCTGCCAGTAACATTAGCTATATATGCCAGCATTGTTGCCCTGCTGTTAGTGATGCAACGTACTGTTCGTGGTAAAATGAAGGTAACTAACAGGGATAATTATGTCGGGACATAGTAAATGGTCAACAATTAAGCGCCAAAAAGGGGCAAAAGATGCCGCCCGTGGTGCTGTATTTACAAAACTAGGTAACTTGATTGCCGTTGCAGCCCGCAGTGGCCCCGACCCAGACACGAACTTTGCGCTGCGGCTAGCTATAGATAAAGCTAAGGCAGCAAACATGCCCCTGGCAAATATTGAGCGTGCTATAAAACGCGTTAGCGATAAATCTGCTGCGCAAATAACAGAAGTTATGTACGAGGGTTATGCCAGTGGCGGAGTAGCAATTTTAGTAGAGTGTGCTACAGATAACCTTAACCGTACTTACCCTGAAGTTAAGCTAGCTTTTAGCAAACACGGCGGCGCCATCGCCGAAAAGGGAAGTGTGGCTTTCCAGTTTAAGCATGTTGGCTACATACGGGTGCAGGGAAGTAGCGAAGACATTTTGATGCAGGTACTAGAAGCCGGTGCCGACGATGCCAGCGAAGAAGACGGCGACACATTAGTGTATACCGACCCCAAACAACTGGCAGCGGTGCGTGATGCCTTAGTAGCATCTGGCCTTATCATTACAGAAGCAGAACTTACATACGAACCTATTACTACTGTTGAAATTACTGATGAAAAAACCGAAGGCAAAGTGATGCGTGTATTAGAAGCTTTAGAGGATTTAGACGACGTTGTGGCCACCCACACAAACCTAGCATGAACTTGTATTTATCATCCTATGGCTTAGGTAATGCACCAGAAAAATTAGCACAGCTTGTTAAAGGTGGTGCCAAGATTGCTGTTATAGCTAACGCATGTGACTCTAAAAATATGCAAAATCGTTCAGAAAAAGTCGAAAAAGAACTGCTGGAACTTGGTATGTTGGGTTTGCAACCTGAAGAACTCGACCTAAGAAAATTCTACGAAAACAAATTAACAAAAAGTGATCTAGAACATTATGATGGTTTTTGGGTACGGGGCGGAAACGTATTCAACTTGCGCCGATCTATGGCGAAAAGCGGGTTCGATAAATTAGTTATAGATCTGATTACGGATGGTAAATTCTACGGCGGATATAGTGCCGGAGTCTGTGTGCTTTCTAAGACTCTTGTAGGCATTGAATTGTGCGATCCTACAGATGACCTACCAAATGGTATGAGCCCAGAAGTTATTTGGGATGGTCTGGGTATACTAAATTACTCTATAGCGCCGCATTACCAATCTGATCATCCTGAAAGTGCCATGATTGACGAAGTTGTTGAGTACTTCAAAGTACATAGTATGCCATACAAGACTATGCATGATGGTGAAGTTATCGTTATTAGTGGTACGAATGAAGAATTTTTAACATGAAAATACTAGGTATTGACCCGGGCACAGGCATTATTGGTTTTGGCTGCATACAAACAGGTAAGCGTACGCCTGTACTTATAGACGCAGGCGTTATACGCACCACAATAGGCGACGACACAGCCAGCAGGTTAGTAGAACTATATGATGCCCTGGCAGAACTTATTGCAGATTGTAAGCCCGATGTTGCCGCTGTAGAAAAGCTGTTTTTTGCCCAAAACGTTACCACAGCTATGGCCGTTAGCCAAGCCAGGGGAGTAATTTTGCTGGCACTTCAGCAAGCTGGCGTGCAGATTTTTGAATACACCCCGCTGCAGATAAAAATGGCCATAACTGGGTACGGTAAGGCAAAAAAAGCCGATGTGCAAGAGATGGTGCGCCTGCAGCTAGGGCTTACCGAGGTACCTAAGCCTGATGACTGCGCCGATGCTATTGCCGCTGCTCTGACACACGCCGGTAGCGTGGTGTACAATAAGTAATAATGATTGCTAAACTTACAGGTGTTGCAAGTGACCACGAGGGCCCAATGACGGTTATTGATTGCAATGGCGTTGGTTACGGCGTGCGCGTACTACTAGACGAACAAGCCACTATGCGCCTAGGCGAAAAAACCAACCTATATATATACGAACACATCAAAGAAGATACGCACGACCTTTACGGCTTTGTTACAAAATCACGCAAAGACCTTTTTGAAAGACTTTTGAGTGTTAACGGCGTTGGCCCCAAAGCTGCACTAGCTATTGCTAACCTTGGCAACGAAGGGCAGGTACGTGCAGCCATTGCTGCCGGTGATACAAAGTACATTAGCAGTGCCAGTGGTGTAGGCAAAAAAGTTGCCGAACGTGTTGTAGTGGACCTTAAAAACAAAGTTGGTTTAAGCACTTCAGACGACGCAACATCATTCTTGCAAGAATCTAGCCTTGCAGATAGTGACGAAGCCTTGCAAGCACTTGTTGGGTTAGGGTACGCCAGGGAAGACGCAGTAAGTGTGTTGGCAAAAATTGACCCTTCCCTACCTGTTGCCCACCGCATTAAACTAGCATTAAAAAGGTAGACCAGCATGGCCATAGAACGAATACTTAACACGCAAAGTATCGAGGACGATAGCAACGAAGAACTGTTAGATTTAAGCCTGCGCCCAAAAACATTTGCAGACTACATTGGCCAAGAGCGCATAAAGACTAATTTAAAACTAAGCATAGCTGCCGCCAAAGGTCGCGGCGAACCAATGGACCACGTGTTGTTATTTGGTCCACCGGGCTTAGGTAAAACAACTTTGGCTAGTGTTATTGCTAACGAAATGGGCGCGCAGATACGTGTTACTAGCGGCCCTACCATCGACCGTGCGGCAGACCTTGCCAGCTTGCTTACCAACCTTCAAGACGGCGACATATTGTTTATAGACGAGATCCACCGTCTTAACCGCAGCGTTGAAGAAGTTTTATATAGCGCCATGGAAGATTACGCGATTGATATTATGCTTGGTAAAGGCCCTACTGCTAAAAGCCTGCGCTTAGACCTGCCCAAGTTTACCTTAATTGGTGCCACTACACGCACAGGTGCTCTTGCTGCCCCACTGCGCGACCGTTTTGGCCATATACACCGCCTAGAATTTTATGCACCAACCGAGATAGCCCAGGTTATCGAACGTTCTGCTGGCATACTAGGTACTAAAATTAATAAAGAAGCAGCCAGTAAGCTATCTACCCGCGCCCGTCTTACGCCCCGTATTGCAAACCGCCTTTTAAAGCGCGTACGCGACTACGCCGATGTAAATGGCGATGGAATTATTGATAGCCCTACTGCCGACAATGCGCTGCTATTGTTAGAAATTGACGAAATG
>JAYUWM010000023.1:0-2294 GCA_043753565.1 bacterium | reverse complement strand
TATCGACCGCATTTGGTCTAGCATGTTTAAACTGTCACGTAAACTACCTTGCGCGTGATCTACGATACGTACCAACGAAGCAATATCGATACTTATATCTTCTTTTTTTGCAATTTTAGCAAGATACGCTACGGCTTCAGTGCTAGGCACCGGCCTAAATGTAAAGCGCTGAGTCCTGCTTAGAATTGTGTCTGGCACTTTGTGGGCTTCGGTAGTAGCTAAAATAAAGATAACGTGCTCTGGAGGCTCCTCTAACGTTTTTAGCAGTGCATTAAAGGCCTCTTTGGTAAGCATATGTACCTCATCGATAATATAAACTTTATATTTTGATGAAGTTGGAGCAATATGTACTTTGTCGCGCAAATCTCTAATCTCGTCTATTCGACGATTACTTGCTGCATCAATCTCTATTATGTCTAGATGAGTAGTATCTTCATTGTATGGCAAATTATTTATTTCGTGAGCAAGTATACGGGCGATACTGGTTTTGCCAACACCCCTAGGTCCAGTAAACAAATACGCGTGGCGTAGCTTATTAGTTTTTAAAGCAGATTTTAAAACCTGCTTAATATGATCTTGGCCAACAATGTCGTCCAAGCTTTTTGACCGGTATTTACGATATAGAGCTAACCCCATTGCCTAATAGTATGGACTACAAGGCGCGATGTATAAAGATTGGCATGTAGGTAATTTTTGCTACGACTAGGCACTATGCTGTGCATAACAGTTTGCACATAAGCTTTCATATTGAACTTGGTCTTGGCCGTCAATTGCAACCTGCTCACCTTTAAAAACAAACTTACCATTTAGCTTGCGGGCGTTAAATAATGCCTTTTTGCCGCACCTACAAATAGTTTTAAGTTCTTCTATGGTGTGGGCAAGTTCAAAAAGGCGCGTACTCCCTGTAAATAACTTGGTCTGAAAATCAGTACGGATACCATAACAAATAACTGGGATATTAAGATCTGTTGTAATCGATAATAGTTCGTCTACTTGTTGTGTAGTAAAAAACTGCGCTTCGTCTGTTAGTATACAACCAATTTTTTCTACGTCTTGGTTGTACTGTTTCACTACTGCAAACAAATTAATGTCGGGCGTTGCTAGTATATCTACGCTGCGCTTAGCGCCCAACCGCGATACGATTTGGTCATTACCTTTGGTGTCTATAGATGGCTTTACAATAAGCACGTGCATGTCTCGTTCTTCATAATTATGTGCAACCTGTAAAACGGCGGTACTCTTACCGCTGTTCATTGCCCCATATCTAAAATACAGCTTTGCCATCTATATTTAGCATATAGACTTTTATTGCCACATTCTAGGATAAAACTAACAACATTAGGCGGCCTATAATGTGCGCAGAACTGTAGCGTAAGCTAGTACAATTGTGGCCGAATGGTTAATCATTGGTATCCTATGTACAGGTATGCTGGGTGCTCGCATATCTTTTTGATCAAGCACTCCATCTAAAAAACCAACATGACAATGCATGTCATACGTACTTATAGGATGGTCGGCAATTATAGATTCACTCGCAATAACAGAATCGTATAGCGCTGGTGCGCGTAGTTTAAACCCGCTACCAATGCTCTGTGCCCCACGCAGCTTACCGCTAACGAAACAATATTTTGTATGCCTGTTCATTTCGGGCACTAATGTCATAGCAAGTGACGCCCCTGCGCTAATACCGTACACAACTCGTATATTTGGATGAACTTTAATAAAAGCACTAAGGCGTGCTTTTTTATCAGTATATTTTTCAGTAGTTTGCCAATTAGTCGGAAAAACTACTATTTGTGCACCTAAGGGTCTTCTTTTATTAAGAAACTCTATAAATCTAGTTTGTCTTGTAATAACGCTATTTGCACCAAGGCCCATTACTACTAATGTCTTTTGGTGCTTGGTCATTAAAAATTTGCTAAAGAGCTGCTTCTAAAGCTGCCCATTCGGCTTTAACTTCTGAATCTGGTACATTAACACTAACTTGGTCACCTGATTTAGCCTTAAAGTAAGTAACACTAGCAAGTAACACGCGGTATTCGTCTTTGCCAGCATTTACATAATAGTGACCGTCACGTTGGCTTAGTACGCCGACAACTTGCTTACGTGGAATTGGACCAATCTGCTTGTATAGAAATGCACCGTCATCGGCAATAGTAAGCTTTAAAATATCGCCTTGAACTAGCTTAGATTTGCTTGCATAGTTAGCAGGTACTGGATAAGTTTTACCATCACTACCAACCATATTTTGGCCGTCGAAAACGCCTTCTATAACTTTGCCAATATTATCTTCA
>JAYUWM010000022.1:0-2308 GCA_043753565.1 bacterium | reverse complement strand
ATACTGGCATTGTTCAGGTAACAATCCAACCAGAACAAAAAGATGCATTTGCAGCAGCAGAACAATTACGCGACGAATATGTCGTGTCTGTTGCGGGCCTAGTTAAAGAGCGCGGCGAATCATTGCAAAACAAAAACATTGCTACTGGATCGGTAGAGGTTTTTGCCAGTAACGTAACAGTTTTAAACAAGTCTGAAACCCCACCAATCCAAATAAGCAGTACACAGGTTATTAGCGAAGAACACCGCCTTAAATACCGCTACCTAGATTTGCGCCGACCTAAAATGCAGCACATGCTACGCAAAAGGGCTGAGATGTATACAGTAATGCGCCGTTACATGAATGAATTAAACTTTATTGAGGTGACAACACCTATTTTAGCTAATAGTAGCCCTGAGGGCGCAAGGGACTTTTTAATACCATCGCGTATTCATCCTGGAAAGTTTTATGCCCTTCCGCAGGCCCCACAGCAGTTTAAGCAGCTTTTAATGGTTGGTGGTGTGCCGAGGTATTACCAAATTGCAGCATGTTTTAGGGACGAAGATCCCCGTGCCGACCGTTTGTATGGTGAGTTTTATCAGCTAGACCTTGAAATGTCATTTGTAGAAGACGGCGAAGAAGTTCGCAGCACTACAGAACCTTTAATAAAGGAATTAGTTACTAAATTTGCAGGTAAAAAATTACTTACAGAAGATATCCCGCGCATTCCATACCAAGAGGCAATGGATACTTACGGGAGCGATAAGCCAGACTTACGTTATGACATGAAGCTTACAGATTTAACAGTGGATTTATCTAACTGTGGATTTGGTGTGTTTACGAACGCAATCAAAGACGGAGGAGTCGTAAAAGCAATTCGTGTTGATGGTGGATCGACATTAAGTCGTTCACAAATAGATAACTTTACTGAATTGGCAAAAAAAGCAGGTGCAGGCGGAATGCCGTACATGACTATAGAAGCAGGTAAGGCAACTTCATCGATTGCTAAGTTTTTTAACGACGAAGAATTGGCAACGATTGCAAAAACTATGCACACTAAAGACGGTGATCTTATTATTTTTGGATCAGATAAGCGCGAAAAAGTTAACAAAGTTCTTGGTGCCCTGCGCATAGCATTTGCAGATCACTATAAACTAAAAGATCCAAATATTATTGCTTTAGCGTGGATTGTAGATTTTCCTTTTTACGAATGGGACGATAAATCTAAAAAATTAGACTTTGGCCATAACCCATTCAGCATGCCTAAAGGTGGGCTAAAAGCGCTAGATACAGAAGACAAACTTAGTATTTTGGCCGATCAGTATGACATGGTAATGAATGGTTACGAAATATGCAGTGGCGGTGTACGAAACCATAGCCCAGAAGTGCTTTATAAAGTTTTTGGTGTTTTAGGATTCGATAAAGAATATGTAGAATCCAAGTTTGGCGCAATGCTAAACGCCTTTAAGTTTGGCGCCCCACCACATGCCGGATGTGCGTATGGTGTCGACAGGATATTGATGGAACTTATGGGTGAAGATAATGTCCGCGAAGTCGTAGCTTTCCCTAAAAACGGTTCGGGCGTTGACGTTATGATGAACAGCCCAAGCCCAATTGACGCAGCACAACTAAAAGAGCTAAACATCAAAAGTCTTTAGGCTTTTGGCTTGTTGTCTAGGCTGTGCCACAGCGCTAACGCTGCAGTAGTGCGGTAGGGCGACCAAGTAAGGCTTAACGCTAAAAGCTCGTTCTTTGTTAGGTCTGGCAAGCTGTATAGCTTTTTGGCTGCATTCAGCAGGCCTAAATCGCCAATACTAAATACGTCGGGGCGGCAAAGAGTAAACATTAAAAACATTTCGGCGGTCCACTGGCCAACCCCTTTAATTAGCACAAGCTCGTCAATAACTTCTTGGTCTGTGCAAGCGTCAAGCTTATCAAAATCTACAGTCTTATCATTTGCGTGTGCTGCAACAGATAGTATGTAGCTGGCTTTTTGGCAGCTAAGGCCAATACCGCGTAAATCTTCAACACTGTGGGTCAAAATATGCTGGGGCGAATGTGGGTCACCAACAAGTTCTAAAAATCGTTTTAAAATTGCATCGGCCGCTTTTGTACTAATTTGCTGTGAAATTATAGAACTATATAGGTGAAACGCATAGTCACAAGGCTTAGCTTTCTGGGGCAATTTAGTAGCGCCATCGTACTTTAGGGCGGCCGCATATAGGGCTGGGTCAGCCTTTTTAAAATGGGCAAGCGCAGCAGCGTAATCTATCATATAATGTAGTATAGAATATTTTAGCTGCCAAAAAGCATGCAAAGGCGTTTGATC
>JAYUWM010000021.1:0-2313 GCA_043753565.1 bacterium | reverse complement strand
ACACGAGTTTTTATACGTCAATCGAATAACCGCGCAAGCGGTTCGTAGCAAGGTACGATAATGAAGGGGCATATTCATTTAAGTGTAGTCAGCGTGGTAGGAACGATAAGTATTATTATTCTGGCAAACTTTCTACTACATCAGGCATCATTGAAACTAGGTTCGTCAACGGATGAAAGTCAGCAGCTTTGGGGTAAAGCACTCGCAGCCGGTTTTGGATTTTAAGAAGTATTAAAAGGAAAAGTATTATGAATTACGCGGGTAACGCGCTTAACATTCCGGGATCAGCACCACAAGTCGCAAGCGGCGGTAACGCGGTCGCACGCGCTGTACCGTTTGTTCGGGCCGCGAATAAGTGTCGCGTAACAGGTGAGAGTAAAGTAGTAACTATCGGTACAGCGGTACAGAACGTATCGCTGGTTGTACCAGCAATCGGCGGTTGGAATCGACGGGTTGTGCTTCAAGTTACGTGTGTTACCGCAACGAACATTGCAGCAGTCGCGTTTGCGGCAGATGCGCCGTTTAATGCGCTATCGCAAATTCTGTTCAAAGATAGCGCACAGAAGCAGTTGGTACTATTTACGAACGGGTACTACGCGTACCTAATGAATAACTTTGGCGGGTACAAAACATTTCGTATGGATAGCAGTACCCGTGCATATACTACAGTAACGGGTACCGGCGCTACCGGCGGCAGCTTTACTTTCTTTTTGATCTTGCCACAGGAATGCAGCCGTGATGGGATTTGTTCGTACCCTAATATGGATGCGTCGCAGCGCTTGACGATTGATCTTACCGTCAACACAACTGCGAGTATCTATACGACACCACCTACAAACCCAGGTACGCTTACGATTACGCCCGTCGTGTATTACTACTCAAAACCCGCCGCAACCAACGCGCAAGGCGCTGCACAGGAAACCACACCGCCGGGAGTAGGAAGTGTACAGTTCTGGCGCACAGCTCAGTACGTACTTGCTAGTGGTAACAATATTGTTACAGTTAACCTAAGCGGTCGGTATCTTCGTAACATTATCGCTATCTTTACTGACGCCAGCGATGTTCGCAGTGATACGGTACGACCTAGCACGGTTCGCGCCGAACTAGATAATAATCTTATTTTCGATAGTGGTACACAGGACTGGGATGCTGATATTGTCCGCACATTCGGTATCGATACAGCTACCGGGATGTTTCCTGTGCTTCTTGGTACTACCGATCCTGACGGTATTCAGGGCTCGGAATGGGCCGATGATTGGTGGTCAACGTCTACCAGTTCACAGCTAGTGCTTAAGTTTACCGCTGGCGCTGCTGGTAAGATGTACCTATTGCTAAACGAAGTCGAAGCGCAAGGCGAAATCTTCCGTTAATGCGGAAAGTATAAAAGGAAATAAAAAGTATGACACTAACAGAGATTGCAGAACGTATTCGCGCTATTGAAGGGCGGCTTTTCGGTAGCGATTATGTTGCGACTAGCGACGAAGCGTATGCACGTAGCACCGACGCAAACAAACCAGAAGAACCAACCAGCAAAGTTATGACACCGCTATTTCCTAAAAAGGATACAAACTAATGGCAGTCGATGTGAGTCAAATGGGTCGGGCGCGTGAGGGTGGTCAATTGTCAGGCGGTCAAGATGCAAGGGTAATGCAGCGCGCTGTACTTATTTGCGCGTTAGCGCTGGTTGCCTTGACGGCGATTAAACTAGGCTTTCTCCAGTCGGTAATGCCGTAATATACGTGCGCGATACTCTAATCAGTATCGCGCACGAAACAGGTACATAATGACCAAAGAGATGATAATTGGTATTGCAATCGGCGGCTTACTTGTTTGGTTCGTGGTACCACGAGTACTACCAATGATTTATGGTGTACTTGGCAAGGGCGAATAAATGGTACTAGCACTGGCGCTACTACTCGCATTTATCGCATATCTTGTTATCACATCCGCGCTGCGAGATATTACGGTAGGTGAGTACATTAAAAGCGTGATGGGATAACAAGCTATGCGGCTATCTATTATTATCGCATCTAGCGCGGTACTGCTATCGTTCGCGTACCGATGGTACGTCAAGGGTAGCGCGCCCGATGGGAAAACAATCTTTTCGTGGAGTTTTATAGGGATTGTTTTGTCGGTACTGGCGCAGACAAATCTAGCTGAGATTGTGGATATGTTCGCGTATATAATCACAATGATTGTCGTGCTGAATGATGGGTACGATTTTGTATCCTCATTGTAAATAATTAAAAGGAGTTTAATCTAATGTCACTAGGGCTAGGAATTATCGATGTGGTATCACTCGCCGGTACCGCG
>JAYUWM010000020.1:0-2338 GCA_043753565.1 bacterium | reverse complement strand
CAAGCACTCTAGCAGCCATCAACGCATCTGGTGCCTACACCCAATCTGGTGCAGGTGCTAATACCTTCACAGGTGCTACAACAGTTAGCGGTGCACTATCTGCCACTGCTGTCGGCACTGGCCTAGCCGTTACTACTAACGCTACTGTTGGTGGCACACTAGCAGTCACTGGCACAGTAACAGGTGGTACATACAACCTACAAACAATCTCATCTGCTGCTAACTTCACTGGTTCACTTGCAGTAGCTACAACAAGTACACTAACAGGCACTGTTACGCTTGGTGCACTAGGCACTACAAACAACTCATCATACCTATGCCGTAATACCTCAAACATTATTGCTGGTTGTAGCGGAACCCCACTAACTAATGCGTTAACCGACAACATTGCAGACAGCCTTGATATACAAGAAGGCACTAACAACTACATAAACGTAAACACAACTAACGGCACAGAAAACATTAGCTTTGGTAACGCTACCACAAACCCAAGTTTCAACTTTTTGGGTAGTGGTACCCTAGCAGTAACCGGCAATGCCAACTTTGATGGCAACCTAACCGTAGGTAACGCCACAACTGATACAGCTACTTTCAATGCTAACGTGCTTGCCAACAATGCTGCCACGGCCACAACCGCCACCCTGACTGCAGCAGCCGGCGTAAACGTAACTGCTCTTACCACCACAGTTGCACACGGTATGAGTGTCGGACAAGTGATTCTTGTTAACAATGCTGGGCAAGACTACTACACCCGCATCACTGTAGTTCCAACTACTACAACCCTAACTGTCTCCCCAGCAATCTCTCATGATGCATCAGCTGTTATTACTGTCTACAACATCCAAAACATAGGTGCAGCCAACACAGGCACCACCTTCAGCGACACTAACCGCTTCTTCCAGGGTTACTTCCTAGGTGGAGTTGTAACTGGGTCAGGCAGTACAACACTTAGTGACGGGAACCTTGAGAGTACGGGTACACTTGTATTGCAACGCGCTGGTACGGGTGCTGTTTCTGTCGGACCTACCATGTCTGGTATAGGTAATAAGCTTACGGTGAGGGTTAACTCAGGGTCAACTTCAGCATATGCGTCTGCAACCAATGATTTTGTAGCAGGAACTACGGGTACTATATTCGTACAAGAGTTTGGCGCATCATCGGGTAATACGTATTCAACCATAGGTTCGTTAACTGGCGGTGGCGCTGCATGGGGAAATATGGTAACTTACAGTTCATTTGGGCTAGGTGCAGTACCAAACTATAAGTTAGATGTCTCTGGCGCCGTTGGTATTGACACGGGTGCTGGCTACGGAGCACGCTTAAGTATAGGTCAGACTGCAACAGATTACCCTGGTAATAGTGGTTGGGCAACAACGTATAATGCTAACATTTTGCTGAGTGGCCTTAACTCTACGTCCATAGGATTCCACGATGCCGGCTTAAGTGTCGGCGCGTTAAGCTATACTGCTAACATGTTCGCTTTTGACGGCGCAGGGAGTTGGGGCCCGGTTAAACTAGGAATAAATAACAGAGCACCGTCTGAGGCATTGAGTGTTACGGGCAATGGTACATTAACGGGATACTTAAGTGTCACTGGTGTGCAGGACGCCTCAGGTAACCTAAGGTTTAGCGCAGCAAACCCGTACATAACAGCTAGCTCATACTTTATCGCACCCGGCGGAGCGTATTTTAATTCAGGCACTGTTTATGCTGAGGCTACCCTCCAGGCCCGTGGCGGCGTAAACGACGATGGTGGGTCATTATTACTGTCAGGAAGTACCGGGCAGGTGATAGTTAGCGACAATAGTTCATGTAACACCATAGGCCTAGCTTTTGATGCTACAGATACAGACACAGGTTTTTGTTGGGTCGCTGACGGTCAGATGCGCTGGTTGCGTAACGGCGTAGATACAGTTAGCATCACCGCCACTTCAATATACTTGGGAGGTGGCGGTACGTATGAAATTATTATGGATCTCGATGACATACAAACCACCCAAAGGTTGTGCCATTCGGGCGCTAACGGTTTTAGTCAGCAAGGCGTACTTATTGCCGACTGTAACAACGCAGGCCAAGCCGACCTTGCCGAAATGTATGATACTCATGGCAACCTAGAACCAGGTGACGTAGTGTATAGCGAAGGTGGTTACATGGTTAATAAGACCAATGTAGCTAACGATCAGCGAGCTATCGGTGTTGTATCCACCAACCCTACAGCCGACGGTATTATTGGTAACAATGTAACCTCTGCAAACAGGCAGCCAGTAGCCTTAGCCGGGCGTATCCCTGTCAAGGTATCGCTCGAGAACGGTGCTATAGACATAGGTGACTACCTAAC
>JAYUWM010000019.1:0-2343 GCA_043753565.1 bacterium | reverse complement strand
AAGAACGCGGATGCTTGGGCCCATACTTGTAGTAACAAAAATTGTTTTAACATAGGTACCTTTTACACTTGCGGGCTTTGCACTGCGCAAGCTTGTAAACACTGTTTTTGCATTGTTTTGTAGTTTATCAACACCAAAACTTACTTTACCTACGGCTACATGTACAATACCAGTGCTATCAACCCTGAATTCGATACGTCCTGCCTTAGCTTCTTTTACAGCTTTAGCTACGTCTTTGGCAACAGTACCGCTTTTTGGGTTAGGCATAAGACCCTTCGGTCCTAATACTCGGGCATATTTACCAAGTTTAGCCATCATAGTTGGGGTAGCAATAAGTACATCAAAATTGATTGTGCCTTTGTCTAATTGCTGCAAAAAGTCGTCCCCGCCTGCTATATCTGCTCCAGCTTTTTTTGCGGCTGCAACATCGTCTACATCTGCAAATACTGCAACACGTACTTTTTTACCTGTACCTTCGGGTAGTACTAGGCTATCGCGTAAGTTCTGATCAGCTTGGCGCGGGTCAACGCTTAGACGAACGTGCACTTCAACACTAGCATCAAACTTTGTAGTGCTAGTTTTAGTAGCAAGCTCTAGTGCTTCTAAAAGGGTATATTCTTTTTCGCGGTCAACTAGGGCATATGCTTCACGGTACTTTTTACCAGCGCGTTCAGCGTGGCTGCGAGCTTTAGGTGCCTGCACTGCAATATGAACAGCTTCAGCTTCTGCGTCATCTGCCTTTTTCTCTTCTTTAGCTACTTTAGCTTCAGTTTCTTTGATAGCTTTTGTGCTGCGCTTGCCAGATTTAGCTACTTTAGCTTCGTGTTCTTCTGCAGGCAAAGCTTCTTTGTCGTGCTTTTTAGGTGCTGCAGTTTTAATAGCCTCGCGTAATTCGGCCATAGTATTTTTTGTACTTACGTGCTCTATGCTAAGCTGGTTAGCCTGCTTGATTAAATCTGCTTTAGTTTCTGCCATATATATCCTTTCGTGGTACTAGCGGCGTTAGCCTCCCACAAGTTATTAATTACTTATTTATCGTCTGCGGTAACGGCGGTAACTATTATTCCATAAACCCTTAAAACATCTGTTGGTGTTGCATCTGGAATTTGATTATTTAGTAAATGTCCCGCAATTTCATCGTAGCCATGTACTAATGAAGGGCCATTGTTTGGTCTGGTACTTTCCAAAACTTTTGGATCAGAACCATTAACCATTTAAACCTAAGCCTCGACTTCTACGCCCATGCTGCGGGCAGTGCCTGCAACCATGCGCATAACAGATTCTACATCGTCGGCGTTCATGTCTATCGCTTTTGCTTCTGCAATTTCGCGTAGCTGTGATTGACTTAGTTTTTTACTAAGTTTTTCAGTGTTAGGGCGGCCGCTGCCTTTTTGTACACCTAGTTTTTCACGGATCAAATCGTCGGTTGGTGTACCAATAACTCTAAAATCCATCGTGCGGTCTTCGTAGATTGCAATATGCACAGTTAGTGCCTTACCCATACGGTCTTTAGTAGATTCGTTAAATGGATTAATAAAATCCATCATGTTAACGCCGTACTGACCTAGCGTGCTACCTACTGGTGGCGCAGCACTGGCGTGGCCACCTTTTAGTTTCATTTTTAAGTTTGCTTTTACGACTTTCGCCATATATTAGTCCTTTCGAGCCAATCACACGTTAATGAAGCTTGTGCGTTGGTCTCTCCTTCCCTTTTCTTAATTTATTTTAAGAACAGAAGTGCGTAACCTGTTAACTTTACTACAAATTGTCCCCGTTGTCTAGGCCCCGCTTGGCTATAAGTCTTTTTTTATTTGGGCTATGCCGCGGGATATTAACCGCCTTGCGGCTTCAGTAGTAATACCTAGCTCGCGGCCAGTAGCAGCAAAGTTTAAAGGTGTATCTGTACCAATTCCAAAGTACAGCTTGATTGCATCCCTTGTGTGCGGGCTAAGTGTTCTTAGTAGCTCTCTGGCTAGCTCAGCATCCGCAGTTCTTAGTAATGAGTTTTCGGGCGAGTTTTCATCGTTACTATCGGCCACCAAATCGCCAATTTCGGCTACGCCGTCCAAAGATACCCTTTTATTAAGCGATGTGGGATTGGTGAGCAGGCGTAGGTGCTTAATATTATCATCTTCTTCGTTTTCATCAGTTGCTGTAGAGATGTTAGCAAGTTTTAGTGCGGCAAGTTTGTTTGCGTCCTTTAAAGCAGCAGAAACATCAATAGGTAATCTTATTAGGTTCGCCTTTGTATCTATCCCCCTGCCTATTGATTGGCGTATCCAAAATGTTGCATATGTACTAAATTTAAAACCGCGTCGCCAGTCAAATTTATCTACAGCATGT
>JAYUWM010000018.1:0-2362 GCA_043753565.1 bacterium | reverse complement strand
TTAGTGTTGATACCGACGGCAGCATTACACCACGTGAAGCTTTTGAAGAAGCTGCAGCTATCTTGGTAAACCAATATACTGCTCTAGCTGGTCAAACCCGTGTCGAAGTTGGTGCGCCACTAACAGCTAACAAAGCAGAAACATCGTTGACTCCTGAATCTGCTGATGAGCCGTCAATGCTAGATACGTCTATCGAAGATCTAAACCTAAGTGCACGTACAACAAACGCGCTTATTAATAACGATATTCACACACTAAAAGATCTTTTCAGTCTTAGTGATGCTGAACTCCGCGACCTTAAAGGTTTCGGCAGCAAAGCCCTAGACGAAGTAAAAGAGAAAATGGCAGAGTTGGAACTATAATATGCACCGCCACGGATATCAAGGTAGAAAATTTGGTCGCGAGCGCGATCAGCGGGAAGCACTAATGGCTAGCCTAGCTGAGTCGTTGATTTTGCACGAGTCGATCGAAACAACACTACCGAAGGCAAAAGAAATTGTGCCTTACGTAGAACGTCTTATTACAAAAGCAAAAAAAGGCGACCTACACAATCGTCGCCAAATTATTGCACAACTGCAAACACTTGAAGCTGCACACAAACTGGTCGATGATATTGCACCAAAACTAGGTGCCCGCACAAGCGGCCACTTACGCATCGAACGCACAAAAATGCGCCGCGGTGACAATGCCCAACTTGCACGTGTTAGCTTTGTTGACAACCTAAAAGATGCCCCAAAGGCAGCTAAAAAGGCCGAAAAAGCAGTTGCAACACCTACGAAAGGGGAAAAATAATGAAGACTTATTCAGCAAAACCCTCAGACGTAGTACGCAAATGGCACGTTATTGACGCATCCCAAGCTCCACTTGGCCGTGTAGCTACCCAAATTGCTACATTACTTACTGGTAAGGGAAAGCCAATGTTTACACAGCACATCGATTGTGGTGACTTTGTAGTCGTTATTAACGCAGGTAATATAGTAGTAACTGGCGACAAAATGACAGATAAAATTTACTATAGCTATTCTGGTTTTCCAGGCGGCCTTAGCGAGCGCACATTGACCGAACAAATGCAAAAAGATCCTTTAGTCGTAATCGAAAAAGCTGTAAAAGGTATGTTGCCAGTCAACAAACTACGCCCAGCACGTTTACAGCGACTGAAGATCTATGCAGGTGCCGATCATAACCATGACGCTCAAAAGCCAATAGCATTTGATCTAAAGAAAGGAACCAAGTAACCACTATGGCTGAAAAAAGTTATTTCTACGGTCTTGGTCGCCGCAAAAGTGCAACTGCACGTGTCCGCGTAATGAATGGCAAAGGCAGTATTACCATTAATGGTAAAAGCGCCGAAGCCTATTTTGCTGACGCACAGATGCTACTTAAAGAGCTACGCAAACCTTTTGATGTTATCGAAAGCGATAAGTACGATGTTACTGTTGTTGTATCTGGTGGCGGTCACGCCGGCCAGGTTGATGCAATCCGCCTAGGTATTTCAAAAGGCCTTGTAGCCATGAACGAAGACCTAAAAAGTACGTTAAAAAGGGCTGACCTTCTTGGCCGCGATCCACGCGAAAAAGAACGTAAGAAGTTCGGTCTTAAAGGTGCACGTAAGCAGCGCCAGTTTACAAAGCGCTAACCCGCTTCATAACTTCAATAAGCTCCCCGAAAGGGGAGTTTTTTGTTTGTGCTAATAATAATTCGTGCTATAGTTATTTTCATGAACAAAATAACTTGCAGTAAGATGTATTGGTTTACACCACATGATGTGGCGATTTGTTCTATGCATTCATAAAATTTTGAAAATATACAATAAACCGTCACAAATCAGTGGCGGTTTTTTAATTAAATAACTAAAGGAAAATAAGATGAACGATGATGAAGCAAGATTAGAACGGCGCATAGCCGAGGCACGTATTGTGCCAGATATAGCGGGACGCGATGATTTTGGCAGAGCAGTGCTATTTTTAGCCAATGGTCAACCAATTCAGCAACAGCCTGAAAGGTTACCCTATTTTGTCAGACATAGACTGTAATAAATAACGTATAATACATACATATGAGTAAACCAGTAATTTTAACGGGGCTACGCACTAACGCAGATTACCATTTAGGCAACTATTTAGGTGCTATTTTACCTATGGTAAGGTTGCAGCAAGAACATGTTGGCGACTACCAGGTAAACATGTTTGCACCAGACTTGCATAGCTTCACAACGCAGGTCGACCACGCTACTTTATACGCTCAGACAATGAAGAATATCGCAGTATTTGTAGCAGCCGGGATGCCAATAAATAACCCGGACTTTTACTTGTACCGCCAAAGCTATATTCCTGCCCACAGCGAGCTCACAGTTATACTAAAC
>JAYUWM010000017.1:0-2365 GCA_043753565.1 bacterium | reverse complement strand
CGGCGGCCCCAACCTTTACTAACCCATCTAACGAATACAACAGGCTAAGCCTGATTATAACTACGTCAGGTAACCCATCTGATACCAAATACCAGGTTGCAATTAGTGACGATAACTTTGTAACCACAAAGTATATTCAAACCGATAATACCGTAGGTACAGCCAACACAGTGGCGCAATACCGTGATTATGTAAGCTGGGGCGGTGCATCTGGTGTTTGGGTTGTGGGGCTTAGTGCAAACACAACATACAATGTAATGGTGCGTGCCTTGCAGGGTAATTATAGCGGCACAGCTTTTGGTCCACAGGCAAGTGTTGCCACAATTCTACCAAGCCTTACTTTTTCGGTTGCAACATCTATTACCTCTACGCCTCCCTACATTATTGCCTTTAGCGGCCTAACACCCGGCACTGTGGTAAGTGCATCAACCACAGCAAGTATTGGGCTTAGTACAAATTCGCTTAACGGCGGCACAGTTTATGTAAAAAGTGGCGGCACACTAGCAAGTGCAATGGCGAGTAGTTCAATTGCTAGCGCCACGGCAGATTTATCTGTTGCCGCATTTGGTTATGGTGCTATGGTTACTGCCGCTGCACAAACTAGTGGTGGGCCATTTACTGCAGTAACACCGTACGATAATACCGTAAACAACGTAGGGGTGCTTAGCTCAAGCCTGCAGCCACTGCTAACTACTTCTACACAACTTGCCTCTGGTACAGCATCTGTAACGCTTAAAGCTAGGTCTACGGCCACTACTCCTGCAGCAACAGATTACACAGATACGCTCACCTTTGTTGCAGCTATGTTGTACTAAAACTTGCAAAAGTCAAAAAGCTTATGCATAATTGTGTACATAATTATAGTTAAATAGAAAATATAGGAAAATAATGCATACCAAGATATCAAAAAGAACACTTTACGTAGCCATTGCAGCAGTATTTGCTAGTATTTTTGCATTACAGATTATTGTTATTAGCAAACACGCTTCGGCAGTACAACAATCATTAGTACGTTTTGATCGTATGAAAATTAGTACAGCCACAACAGGTACTGTTTGCTTAACACCAAACATTGTTGGTATAGAGGTTGATGTACAAGTAACCTTCCCAACTAGCTACACAGTTAGCACTATAGTGGGTAACTGGACAGTTAACACTACTAACCTGGCATGGCCAACCGGCGCGGTTGCGTGGCCTGGTATTAACACGGCAACAGCTGCAGCAGGCCAGATTGTTACTTTCCCTAGTACAGATTTAACTGTTAGTACGCTTTATTGCTTTAACTGGATAAACACAGCAGCAGTATCTGTAAAAGGTACAGCAACAGCATCTAACGGCGGTACAGTTGTTACCCGTGTTACTGGCCCGGCAGTACTAGAAACACTTAACTATTCAACGGCCAGCATTGCAGACGATCAAATTGTGGTAACTGCAACTGTGCCACAGTCCTTCAGCTTTGCACTAAGTGCTAATACAGATGCTCTTGGTGCACTTGCAACTGGTTCTGTAGCTGTTAGCCCAACACCACGTACAGCAACGGTTAATACAAACGCTAAAAATGGTTGGTACGTTTGGGCCCGCGACAGCGCATCAGTAGGCTTAAATTCCGTAGCAGCAGGTTATACCATTGGTTCAACAACCCCAGGCATAAACAGCACGCTTGCTGCCGGTACAGAAGGCTACAACACAGGCATCACACAGACCCAAGTTAGCGGTAGCGGTACAATTACAGTAGCTACACCATTTGTTGGCGGATCTGCAGGCAGGGGCGGCGGCCTTGATACAAGCTTGCGTACACTTGCTTCGTCTACTGGTACAGCTAACACAGCAGTACTTACCCTAACAAACAATGCAGCAATTAGCGTAACAACTGCAGCTGCAACAGACTATACAGACACAATAACAATAGTAGGCGCTGGATTGTTCTAAATATAAAGACTTTAACACTTAAAAACCACCGTTTATCGGTGGTTTTTTTGTTATACTATTAAGTAACATATGATTCGCAGACTATTTACACTTAGCTTACTATTTGCGCTAATTGTGCCGTCCATTTTCGGGGCCGGTGTTAGTGCACAACAAGGTGGGTTTTCGGTGCAAGTATCACCTTCGCCAATCACAGAATCGTTGCAGCCAGGCGTTACAAAAACCGTCGAGCTTAAAATACGCAACACAGGCCTGCAAAACGAAGAATATAAAATGGGAATGCGGTCATTTACGTTTGATAATGCAACCGACCAGGTGCAGCTAAAAGACGAACCCCCAAAAGAAATTTCTGATTGGGTAACCTTTGATCGACCTATATTTACTGTGGCAGCAGGCGAATGGTTTAACCAGCGTATTACGTTTGCTCCACCAGTAACAG
>JAYUWM010000016.1:0-2368 GCA_043753565.1 bacterium | reverse complement strand
TTTTTAGCTGTCATTAAAGTCTATAATAACAAATGCCTACAAAAAAAAATTCATCAACTACAAACAAACCTACGCCAAGAGCGTGGTGCAAGCGTCCTTTTTACGCTGTTAAACGCTACTGGCAAAAAAACATATTTAGCAAAATTATTAGCATTTTACTTGCCATAATTATCGTTTTTACTGCTGGTATGTACGGTGTTGCCCAGTGGTATATCTACCAACACAAAAACGAACCACTGCGTATAGGTGCCACGTTTATACCTAACTATGCTAATTATTTTGGCCTAGATCCGCAAGATACTATGCAAAAAATGATAGACGAACTGGGCATAAAACAGTTTAGGCTTGTGAGTTACTGGAAAGAGATAGAACCCACCGAGGGCACTTTCGATTTCACGGGCTTAGATTGGCAGTTTGCTAAAGCTAACGCAAATGGCGCCAAAGTTAGCCTGGCAATTGGCCTACGCCAACCGCGCTGGCCAGAATGCCATGCCCCTGCATGGGCAGAAGCAGAAACCATAGATGTTTGGTATCCAAAACTTAAAGTATTTATGCAAAAAGTCATTGAACGCTACGGCGATAACCCTGCACTTGAGAGTTATCAGCTAGAAAACGAGTTCTTTATGACTGTGTTTGGTATTTGCCCAGACCATAGTCGCTGGCGCCTTGTAGACGAGTATCATTATGTAAAATCACTGGATACAAACACGCCGGTTACTATTAGCCGCAGCAATAACTGGATAGGCCTACCCCTAGGTGACCCACGCCCCGACGAATTTGCCATATCTGTCTACAAGCGCGTATGGGATAAAAACATGATTAGGCGTTACTTTGAATACCCACTGCCGGCATGGTTTTACGCCAGTCTAGCGGGTGGTGCCGAAATTATGACAGGCAATGATATGGTTATTCACGAACTACAAGCAGAATCCTGGTTGCCAGAGGGTATGAGTATGAAGACCGTGCCAATAACCGAAATAGAAAAATCGCTTAACCCTAAAAGGCTTAAAGACCGTATTAAATACGCCGAAGCAACTGGTATGCGCGATATATACTTATGGGGTCCTGAATGGTGGCTATACCTAAAAGAAAAGCGAAACTACCCAGACCTGTGGGATACCGCAGTTACCGAACTTAAAACCTACCGCTCAGAATAGCGATCAAAGATAAATTTAGCCATCTGCCTAGGCTTTAACATAACGTCGTTATGGCGACCGTCGTACACATGTACGCCGATTCCGTTTTTAAGGGCCTTATCAACAGCCTGTTGGCGGTAAAATCCAAAGTCATCTTGTGTAGCTACAAACATCTCTGCACGTGCCCCTGTGCCCTGGGTACGTTGTATTAGTGCATCAACAGTAGAAAACTTACGAATAGCCCAAGGAATAGAGGCATTAACAATTGGGTGGCAAGCTATATCCAAGCCTTGTTTAAACTTGCCAAGAGGTTTAATTCCAGGCTCCATGTCAGAATCAGTAACTTTAGATACCTTTTGTGTGCCAGCTTGTGTCCCACGTAGTGATGTTGGTTCAGGGCCGTTTAAAGAAACGTATTCTTGTGCAACAAATTCAGGCAAAATTCCAGCACTATGTGTAACAAGCTTGTTATTTTTAAAGACGTGGCTTTTGCGACCAAGTACAGCTATTGCATCAGCAACAGGTAAAATATCTAATTCATCGTAGATTGCAAATTCACCGTAACGTAATTCGTTTGCAAGTGGCTCTGCTGAACCGTATGTCTCGCCGAAGCCAGGGATAAGAATTGTCATACTCATATCTTATTATTATAGTACATTATTGGCTTTAAGTCAATAGTAACATCTGTTATACTGATATTGTGAAAAACAAGCAAAACCAAGTTAAAAAAATTCAAAATAGCCGTGCACGGTTCGATTACGACCTAAAAGATGATTATTTGTGCGGTGTTGTTTTGAATGGCCGCGAAACCAAGGCGCTGCGCCTAGGGCATGGCCAACTAAAAGGGGCTTTTGTAAATATAAAAGACGGCGAGCTGTGGCTAAACAACATGACAATTACAGGCCGCAGTGGCTTACCAATTGAAGCAGACGAACAAACCCGTGCCCGTAAACTATTAGCCAAGGGCCGCGAAATTGACCAGCTTATAGCAGCCAAACAACAAGGGCTCAGCATTGTACCAACTGAGGTTTTAACACGCACTAGGTTCATAAAAGTACGCATTGCTGTAGGGCGGGGCAAAAAGCAGTACGATAAGCGCGCAACATTAAAAAAACGCGACGATGACCGCAACGTACGCCGAGAACTAAAACTACACTAGATTTATAAGGCTGCGTGTAATGGCTACTGGCGCTGCAAATACGGGTATGTTTTCGAACTCTAGTGTAAGGCAA
>JAYUWM010000015.1:0-2382 GCA_043753565.1 bacterium | reverse complement strand
AAACTTAAGCCCAAAGGCTTCATCGACCAACTCGGTACCTGTAGTTTGATACAGGGTTTCTATACTGGTACTGCCAGTAAAATTGAAGCGATGCCGATGCAAAAGAACTTTTACCTGGGCAAGAACATCATCGATAACAATATATGTCTTATCGATAGCATTATAGCACCGAATAAATACAAAGTCCTCCACCAAATGGTAATCAATCTGATTATCATTACCCATCTGAACGGTTATGAATGGTTTAAGCCGTTTACCTATAGTATCAATATTAGCTCCATCTAGCGGCAAGACTGACCATTTACGTTGAGTAGTAGTTGGTTTAAACCAATGAGCTTGTGGTGGCAGCTTATTAATTAAAGTATTATCACCCTGCAACAGTAATATTATTTGTTCCTTTGATTCGTTCATCTAAACGCCCTCCTACAGGCCGCTATAAATTGCCGCGTATTACTAAGCATGGTTGGCAATATGACTCTAAACCGCCCACCATTACTAAGCTCAAGATACCTACCGTACGACACGCCAATCGCTAATGCTGTCGTGTAAGTTGTACTATTAGTCTTTGCAGCTGAACCTCTAATAGACCGCCGAGCGTTGCCAGTACGATCAGTCCATGGCCTATCCTGTTTAGCTTGTTTTTCTAAATCCAACCCAAACATCCTCAGTTCGGTTAGCAAGTTACCCTCTACTTGATTACCAAACTTTTTTAACTTATTACTAATTTCGTTTGTACCACTTATTTCTACTTTAAGCATTTTTAACCTCTACCTGATACCCACGTGGCATACGTGTAGCTTTTAAAACTATCATCATTATCGTTTTATCTTTACGTGGTGTCCATCGCCAACGATCATTAATCTGAACATCAGCGTCATCTGCTAACGCTACGTAAACTGTATTATTGCTTTGATTAGTAGTTGGTGGGTCTAGCCTAACATTAATGGTGCGTAAAAAAATAGCATCATCAATTTCGTCAATAACACCTGGGTTGATACTCGCTTCATTAACCCTATAAACGTCTACTGATACAGCTTGATCATATAGTATTTCAAGTATATCTTCTCTTTCTTGTGTAGGTCTATCTATCCAATCCTCTAGCTTACCCATAGTATTCATCATCTTTTCTTGAAAGATCAGCTATCGAGCTAGTTACCGGCCGATATTCCTCGTTAGTACGTTTACCTATAGTCAGATTACCTGATATCGAGCCATCAGGGTTAACAGCATTGTTTTCAGCGCTATAAATAGCAAGTAAATCTTTAAGGTTTTGAAATACTTGGTTTTTATCTGCCCGAGTAGCCCCTTGCTGATAATTGTAGAGCCGCGCTGCACTGGCTAAGAGGCCTTTTAGGGCTTCTATACTAGCATTACCTATTCCATAGGCGTCTATCATTGCAGTGGCCTCAACATCGGTGTAGGCAGCGTAGCTGTAAGACACTTTAATAATATCACCGTCAGTAATAGGTGCATTGAATATAACCGTACCTGATGGCCTGTCAATTGAGTAGGTTGTAACGACTAAACCATTTACGATTACTTGTTCGCCAAATACATTGTTAAAACTTAAACTAAACCTGCTGTCAATGCCATTACCAGTAAAAGTATCACTATCGGCTTTTATATCATCACCGATTCTACGTCGATATGTTGCTATATCATTAAGTGTTGCCAATTTCTATCCTTTCACAGCCAATAGGTAGCTCTAAATTAGTCATTTTTCTGGCTTACTATTATGTTTATTAAGGCTTTGCACGATAGCTGATGTTGAAATATAACTATTAGTGATAGCAGCGCGTTTGCCTATCTCAATGTTAACGATACTTAGATCACGTTGCACAACCTCTATGTTAGCAATTAAGTCATATGCAAGTGCTTTAAGCCCAGATTCAGATAATTTGCTTATATCCATAATGGCGTGTAACTTTCTTAAAAGTCGTAGCTATCAGTATTCTTTACTACGGTATCATCGACTGTCGAGGTTAATTTGTGATTAGGCGTGTTATCTTCACCAAATAGTATATCAGTTAATCTACCAGCTACTAAAGGGCCATATAACAACCAAGCTCTATCTTTAAGATATGTTTTATCATCAGGGGTAAAGTCAACGGTTGATGCGGCATATAGTTTTAAACTAAGTTGGTATGCTTTGTTTTTATCCTCAGGTGTCTGCACCTCATTTGGCAAAGTGTTGTTGAGTAATATAGAGAAATACTCGCGCAATGATTGTGATGTGCCATCTTGACTCGGTATTGGTCTACCATCATAGTCAACTATCGGGTTTCTTACATCTATTTTCATACAAAATACCTTTCGCCTTAATTTACTCCCATAGTACCATATATATAACTATTTTTGTGTTGATACCACATAGGTTTTACC
>JAYUWM010000014.1:0-22215 GCA_043753565.1 bacterium | reverse complement strand
AGTGACATATAAATTAAAGTTGGGGGTGTATGCAGTAACGGGTGTAGCGCTGCTTTTAGTTTTTTTAAGTATTATTCCGCAGACTAAGTATTTAATACCTAGCATATTTATAAAAAAATCAGCCACTTTCTTAGTTGTAGATAACTACGGTCAGGCTGTACCTGACGCCACTATTACAGTAGGCAGTGTTCAACAAACAACTGATGTTAACGGGCAAATAACAATGGCAAATGTTGCTGTTGGTAACCGTACAGCCACCACTACCGCTACATTTTATGATTCAAACGTAAGGGCGTTTAAACAGCCATTATTTAGGCGCCCGGCACATACAAAAATAGTGTTACAGCCAATTGGCGAGGTAACAAAAATAACCGTAAAAAATCGGCTTAGTGGCCGCGCTGTTATTGGTGCGCGTGTTGTAGCTAGCCAAGGCGGAAGTGGTATTACAAATAACCTTGGGGTTGCTATTGTGGCTATGCCAAAGGGTACAAAAAGTGCTACAGCTACTATAACCAGCCAAGATATTGTAACTTTTGTTGCAACAATAAATTCGGCACAGTCTAGTGCCGATAACCTGGTGTATGTAACGCCGTCGGGGCGGATTGCCTACTTACAAAAGAATAGTGCAAAAATCCAGGTTGTTAGCAGCAATATAGATGGAACTGAGCCCGTAGTATTATTAGACGGAACTGGCAACGAGGACCCTTCTGATACCCAACTTTTGCCGTCGCCAGATCAAAAGTTTGTTGCACTTAAGGCCCGCCGCGAAAGTTCTGCAGCACTATATATATTAGATACCGTTTCGGCAAAACTAGTTAATATCGAAAATTCCGGCCATAGCTATATACCTGTTGGCTGGCATGGTGATGCATTTGTATATTTGGTTTACAGCAAAAATCCCATATGGCAACCAGGTACGTACAAACTAAAAGCATTCGATACAAATACTATGCAGATTGTATCAATAGATGAATCTAGAGCCGAGGGCCAAAGTACGCTAGATTACGCAAGCGAAGTCTTTGAAAATGTTTATATACTGCCTGAGGGTATTGTGTATGCAAAGAAGTGGCAGGCGTCATATTATTACGGTGCGCGTCTGGCTAATAAACAAATGACCATTACGATGAGTAATAAAAGTGGCGACAAAAAAGATATATCTAATTGGCAAGCAGGCTTCAATGCATTTATTAAAACCAGGCAGATAGGCCCAGCAAAGCTAGGTATATTCGTTGAACTAGACGGCGTAATACGGTCGTACTATAGCTATACTAACAAGCAAGTTAAACAAGACCAGACTGTAACAGAAAATACGTTTAAAAATCCAGTCCAAGACATTTACACAAGTTCCCCCAACAATTTATATAGTGCTTGGCAAACATATGATGCTAAAAACTACGTCGGTACTTTAGATGGCCGTTTAGCTACACAACTGCTTTTGCCATCTACATTCCGCATTACCGGGTGGTATAACAACGACTATTTATTATTACTTGATACAGCAAGCAATGTTTTACGAATAGCCGACCGCAATACTGTACAAAATGGCAGTGGTACATTTAGCATTGGGCCGATACACATTCCAAATATGACATATTCCCAAAACGGATACGGGAGATAACCATGGCAAAATCTAAAAAAGATAAATATAAAATTACTTTCCGTGAAAAGCGCTTGTTTGTGACGCTAGATAAGGTGTTATTTTTTAGAACCCTGCAAAAGTTGCATGGCCGATTTTGGGGCATTGCAGCAATTAGCGGTATGACAATTGGGTTAGCTATATGTTTTGCAATTCGCCCAGATATGCTTCAAATATCTACCGCGTTTAGCGACTTTGGGCGTGATGTGCGTACAGCTCCGTTTTTTACGGGTAGTATGTTTTTTGCGGCTTATGGCCTATGGCGTTGGCGTAATTATTTAAGCCGTACAGTAAAGAGGCCCGGCCCGGTATTAATATTGCTTAGCCTAACCATACTAGGTCTGTATCTAGTAGCACTAATGCCCGTTAGTTGGAAACCTTGGCCGTATAGGGTGCACTTATTTGGTTTTGCACTAGCAGGTTTGTGTATGGTTTTAACTGTGGTAGCCGACGGCCTACTTACAAAAACCACAAAGTCTAAACACCCAGTTTCTAGCCGAGCGTTGCGTCTGTTAGCTATAGTGCTAATTCTTGTTGGTGGCTACATTACGCTCGGGTCTACCGAGGTCTTGGGCTGGTATAGTTTGGCGCTTCTAGGCGAAATCCTTATCTTGTTGGGCTACAGCATATGGGCGTATATGAAAACCATTAAAGGCGAGGGCCCGCGTACAAGATTATCTGTACTTGCTAGCAAGATAATAGAAATAAAATAAAAATACCCCCGACTAGCAGGGGTATTTAAAGGCTTAGCTAAAATTTAATAGCTACGGCGATAACCATCGTTACTGCCACCACGATCACGGTTGTTATAACCGCCACCGCCACCACCACTACCACCACCGCTGCCACCACGTGCTGGGCGATCAGTGCGTTCTTGTGCTTCGGCTACGCGAATTTCGCGGCCGTCAACATCTTTGCCATTCAAAGCGTCAATAGCTTTTTGTAGGTCATCTGCATTTTTAAGTTCTACGAAACCAAAACCACGACTGCGGCCTGTTTCACGATCAGTAATAATGCGCACACTTTCAACTTCTGCTACTGCACCGACAGCTTCTTTAAGGCTTTCTTCGGTTGAAGTATAACTTAGGTTGCTTATATATAGTTTTGCGTTCATATCGCGTTATCTGTTACGGATGTCCTTACACACCCCGTGCTTGGCGTTTAACCGCCGGCACATTGTTAATTATTCTGGACCCGTAACCTCGATATGTCTAGTTGCCTATATTTACGTGGAGCGCGCCAAAATCAGGTTAATAATACCACATTAGCAATTTTATAGCAAAGGTTGCACTAAGAAAAGTTCTGTTGGAGCGTGCTTAAGTATTGTAGGATAGATATATGCAACCTACTCAAACAACAAATACAGGCAGTCTTCAGGGAAATGCAGCTACGTTGCAGCAGCAAGATACGTCAACTACTTATCAACAAACTGGCGATGTTGGCCAGCAAGCCCTAAAGCCAGACAATTATCCAGATTTGAATAATTTGACCGTACAAGGAACGCCAAATACTAGTACAAGCACAGACGTTGCGGCCGGCAATAACTCGCCCGAAGTGGTGTTATTGGTAATGATCATTGTACTTGTCTGTGGAATTTTACTTCTTCGTAGATTCACTAAAAAATCATTACAAGGCCAAACAATTGTAAATACAGATCTATCATTCCAGGCTACAGAAACAGTAACTACTACGCAACTACCTTGGGCATCACAACATATAAAGTACGACAAGCCTAACAAAAAGAAATCTGGCAAAAAAACAGCTTCAAAAGTTAAGAAGCCGACTAAAAAATCCAAAAAATCTGGCAAAAAATAACCCAAATTGGTATACTTTGCTAGTTAACAATTTAATGCTATCAAGAGTGCGGATAGGGAACTAGCCCTGTGACCCGCCGGCAACCTGCAACAACCGTTGTGTGGTGCTACCTCTAGCCCACTTGCTGGGAAAGATAAACGTGTATTTTAGACGTATCCTTTCTGAGTTGCTGGTGGGCAAAGATAGAAAGGGTTTTTTTATGTCAAAAATATCAACAAAATCGTACACGGGTGCAACAAGTACCTGGCAAACTAATAGTCAATCGTTTACCAGCGAATCTGTCTGCGCAGGGCACCCAGATAAAATTGCCGACCGTATAAGCGACGAACTACTGGATGAGTATTTAGCCCAGGACCCTTATGCAAAAACTGGTATAGAGACCATTGTAGGCGCCGACCGTATAGCAGTTTTTGGTGAGGTTAACACAACTGCCAAAGTTGACGTAGCCGCGGTAGTAAAAAGGGTTGTCGCCCAGCTTGGCTATACCAACCCGGCATGGGGTTTTAGCGACCAATCAACAATTGATGTATTTTTACACCAGCAATCACCCGAAATTGCTCAGGGTGTGGTTGATGACGGTGGTGCTGGCGACCAGGGGATGATGTTTGGTTATGCATGCAATGAAACCACAGAACTTTTACCTGCACCTATTGTTATTGCGCATGCACTTGCAAGGCGCATTGACCAAGTGCGAATAGACGGCATGTTGCCATACATTCGGCCCGATGGCAAAAGCCAAGTTACCGTACGCTACCAAGACGGCAAGCCAGTAGGCATAGACAAGGTTGTAATTGCAACTGCTCACGGCGAGTCTATAGCTGATGACCAAGTTTTTAACGATGCATACACACATATCGTAACCCCTGTGCTAGGGCAATATGGCTTCAAAATAAACAAAGATTCATTGGTAGTTAATGGTACTGGTACTTGGCATATACCAGGCCCACAAACAGATGCCGGCCTAACAGGACGCAAGATAGTTGTTGATGGTTATGGTGGTTATGCCCGTGTTGGCGGCGGTGCTTTTAGCGGCAAGGACCCAAGTAAAGTAGACCGCAGCGGCGCTTATGCGGCGCGCTATATAGCTAAGAATATTGTGGCAAATGGCCTTGCAGATAAATGTGAAGTGGGTTTAAGTTACGTCATTGGCCAACCTTATCCATTAACTAAAACAATCGAGACTTTTAACACCCAATCTGTAGATATACAAAAAATATACGATTTTGTAGATAGCTTAATAGACACATCAGTCAAAGGTATTATCGATCATTTACGCTTGCGCAAAGCCATATACAAGCAAACAAGTGCTTACGGGCATTTTGGCAAAGCAGATTTGCCGTGGGAACAAGTAAAAAACAGTATAAGCATAAGCAAATAATGCTATTATAGTGATAAGTGTAACAGTGGAGTGGTAACTTAAAGTGCCAGCAGACAAAGAACCTGTAAGTTCAAACAAAGCAGAACCTAAAAAAACAACCGAAGACGAGGTAGCTAAGAAATTAGTTATTGTTGATGGCAGTGAGGGGTCTGTTGAAAACGTACCAAAAGCTAGCAGCGTGCCCAAAAAGATTACCATAAGCAATCACGAAGATACCGATGCAGCTAGCCCAACAGCTGGCGACACGCCGCAGTTAACTGATGCAAGCGAGCTTTCATCTTTGGCAAAAGCTATTGATCAAACAACCACAGACGACAAAGATGTAGACCCCGAACAATCAGACTCACAAGCAGATACAGCAAGCGACGATGTAAGTACCAATATAACCGTGGGCGATGCAATAGTAGCAGCTGGTTTAGACGAAGCCGCAAAACCAGAAGACGAAACTGCAGGCGTTGATCTGGCGAACGAATCTGATGCAGAATCTGCAATAGGTGAAGAAAGCGTCAGTGAACCCGAATTAGGTGCACAAAGTGAGCCTGAAGCCGTACCCAACGAGCTAGAACAGCAGCCAGACCAAACAGAAGTAATCACCGACGATAATGAGTTTTCTGACGATAAGACCGCCACCGCAGTAGATGACATAGTTGCCACAGAATCTGACGAGCTTTTGCAACGTGAAGACGCCGAAAAAGCGGCAGTTGCAAGCAGTACTAAAAAACAATCAAAAATTGGCCGACTTGTTAAAAACTGGTGGGTAAACCCTGCAACAAAATGGGGCACAATAGTTGGCCTAATATTAGTAGTAGCTTTAATCACGCTTTTACCAACAACTCGCTATGCTATATTAAATGCCTTTGGGGTTAGGGCAAATGCCTCGCTGACAGTACTTAGTAGTGATAGTCAGCAGCCTTTAAAAAATACCGAAGTATCTATAGCCAATCAAACAAAAACTACAGATGACGATGGCAATGTTAGCTTTAATAAGTTAAAACTTGGTAAACAACAGCTTGCAGTTAAAAAGCGGGGCTATGCAGCGCAGCAACAAAACAAAGTATTAGGATGGGGCAGTAACCCGCTAGGCAAAGTTGCGTTAACACTTACTGGTACTAAGTTTAGCTTTGTAGCCAAAGACTTTTTAAGTGGCAAAGGCCTAGCTGGCGCAGAGGCAGTAAGTGGTGATTTTAATGCGACTGCAGATGCAGATGGGCGTATTGTTTTGGCAATCGAACAAACGGATGATAAAGATATTATTGTAACAATTAAAGCACCAGATTACCGTGACGAAATTGTAACTATTAAGCCTACTGAAACAGCTGAAAAAACCATAGTTATGGCACCTGCAAAACAACACGTTTTTGTAAGTAAGCGTACCGGTAAATATGATGTTTATAAAATTGATGCAGATGGTAAAAATGAGTCTGTTTTAGTAGCTGCAACAGGTAGTGAACGCGACGATTTAAGTCTGCTAATGCACCCCACTCGTCAGTACACAGCCCTAGTATCAACGCGCGACGGTAAGCGCAACAAAGACGGCTATTTATTAAGCGGAGTATTTGTGGTTAATGTTAAAACTGGCGAAGCACTTAAAATTGGGCAGTCCGAGCGCATAAGACTTATAGACTGGTCTGGTGACAGGATAGTTTACATCGGTATAGTTGACGGCGTCAGTGCTGCAAACCCAGGCCGCAGTAAACTTTACAGTTACGAAATTGGCCAGCCCGGTGCAAAGGAACTTGCTAGTTCTAACTACTTTAACGACGCCGTAATATTTAAGGGCGCAGTTTATTACGCCCCATCAAGCTACTCGCTACCAGTAAACAGCGCCAAGTTTTATAAAGTAAACCCCGACGGTACTGGCGCATCTACTATTTTTGACAAAGAAGTTTGGAGCGTTCTGCGTAATGATTACGACATGTTATACCTTAGCGTTCAGCAAGATTGGTACGAATTAAAGCTAAATGGCGTTCCCACAAAACTTAGTGGCGCCCCGACAAACCTACGCAGTAAAGTCTACCGTGATAATTTTGATAAATCGCTAGCTTTATGGACAGATCAGCGCGACGGCAAAGGAGTACTTTTAGCCTATAATGTAAGTACTAAAAAAGACGATTTATTAGAGACTCGTGCAGGGCTAACCCAACCAGCATCTTGGCTTAGTAACACTACCTACGTTTTTAGGGTAAGTGATAGCCGCGAGGTAGCAGATTATGTTAAAAGTACAGCTGGTGGCGATGCTCAAAAACTACGAGATGTTACAAATACCGACATGTCGTATTACTATAACTAATTATTACGCTTATGCTACAATTATGATAAATAGCTAACACAAGGTGTATATATGAAAAAATTACGAACACTAATTGGGACTACTTTGTCAGCCAGTTTATTATTGGTATCGCCAATGGCAGTTTTGGCCGTTACTGGTACAGATACGGGCATGGCTGAAACTACAACAACAACTACTGTCAATACTACTAAACCAACGGCCGAAGATGCCGCTATGCGAGCAGCCGAATTTAAAAAGCGACTAGAAGATAATAAAGCAGCCCTAAAGACAAAACTAGACGAAAAGACCAAAAAGATTATTATCGCCAAATGTAAGCCCGCGCAGATTGCAGTTAAGGGCTTAACTACTTCGGCAAATGCTATTAGCACAAACCGCAGCAGAGCATACGTCAAGGTATCTGATCGAATACAGACACTTATAGACAAAGTTAAACTACAGGGAATAGACACTACGGCACTTGAAGCAGCCAATGCGTTAGCAAAGCAAAAAGCTACAACTCTTGCTGCAAGCATGGCTACTTACGAACAAACACTATCAGATCTGGGCGAAATGGACTGTGTTACAGATCCAACAGCCTTCCAGGCTACACTTATACTTGCGCGCACTCAGCGTGAAGCAGTAAAAACACAGGCAAAAGACTTACAAACTTACATTAATACCACACTTAAAGATGCAATTAAGGCAGTGCGTGCACAACTGCAACCTACAGATAAAACAGGGGGTACACAGTAATGGATAACAACGATACAAAACCACAAAGTATACCCGTAACTGTCACTGACGATAATGATGTCAGTACAGAAGCCATTAAAGATTTAAATGTAGACGAACACGGCGCCATGCAAGACCAGGATATGTCTACCGAGCCTACCAACCAAGTTACACCACCCGAAGCAATGATGGACGTTTCTCCACCACCACAAGACGAAGTTATTGCAGAGCCTAAACCTTTATCTGCCCCAGAGCCAACACCAGAACCAGAACAAGCTAACCTAGATATGCCTGCAGCTCCACCCTTAACACCAACCGAGCAAGTATTCTCGCCTGATGGGTCCAATTCAGCCCATGCTGCATTTAGTGAAGCACCTAAAAAAACCGGTAAAGGGCTTGTTATGGGTATTGCTGTTGTTCTAGCGCTTGTACTAGCTGCAATTGCTGTGCTGGTTTACTTAAAGGCCACTAGTTCAACCAAAAGTACTGCTAATAATAAGCCAGATACAACCGTAAAAGCGGTAAGTGTAACTGCTTCAGATGTAGACGCAGCGTCAAAAGACGTAGACGACACGCTAAATACTCTTAGCGACGCAGACTTTACAGCCGATGTCATAAGCGACAAAGCATTAGGTTTACAGTAAACCAAAACAAAGTAGTTTTTTAAAACGTGCCCAAAGTCGGGTACGTTTTATTTTAAGGCTATTTTGTTTTTGGTAAGTTCTTCTTGCAAACGAAGGTAGTAGTCACTCTTAACGTCTATCTGTTTGCCGGCGGCTACTCTGCCCGACACGCGTACAATTACTGTGCCATTTTTAATGTCTTTTATACGCTTAAACATCAAGGGCTCCATAATGTCATCTTTCATTGCCTCAGATTCAGCCTGCTTTTTACCCGCCAAATTAATAGCTTTTCTAAGATCATCCACTGGCGTTTCGGTCGATGCGGTTAGTTCTAGGCTTACCTTATTGTTGTTCATAGTGTGGTTGCCGGTAACTATTATTGACCCGTTGGGTATATAAAAAATACTACCATCGTCATCTTTAATAACTGTTGTACGCATAGTAACCGACAGCACGGTGCCTTTTACATTACCAATCTCTACATAGTCGCCAACACGGTACTGGTTTTCGGCAATTATAAACATTCCTGTAACAAAGTCTTTAACTAAGCTTTGAGCACCAAAGCCAATAGCAACACTTAAAAATCCAGCACTAGCTAGTAGAGGTGCGGTGTTAAAGCCTATTGTGTTTAAAACCATAACAAACGCTACGGCCCAAATAATAAAATATATTATAGCGTTACTAATGCTATTTAAAGTACTCAGTCGCCTATCACGGTCAGTTTTGCTAGGGAACATATCTAATCGCATGGTTCTGTTTAGTACGCGGCTAAATAGTAACCGGATAATTTTGATAGCAACATATGCAAGAATAAAAATTACTATTACCCTAATTAGCACAGAATAATGGCTATCAATCCATGAAAATAAACTATCTGTTACTGAATCTGTTGTGGTTGCGGCAAATACATACATAAAACCTATTATAAAGAATCCCAGCATTAATGCGTAACTTATAATCTATAATACGACCATGAGGTTTACAGACATGACTTTTGAACAATATCAAAAAATTGCTATAACAACCGAACTTATGCAACGCACAGCTGAGGTTAACGCCGGCGATCCGGCGTTTGTGGCAAAGCTATTAGGCCTGTCGGGCGAGGCCGGCGAAGTAGCCGAGAAGTTTAAAAAGATTATTAGGGATAGGGGCGGCGTTGTTACGCCTGCCGACACCCAAGAAATCGTAAAGGAACTTGGAGATGTGCTGTGGTATGTTAGTGCTATTGCAGATTACTTAGGTGTATCACTAGAACAAGTAGCATCCGAAAACCTAGACAAAGTACTTAGCCGAAAGGCCCGGGGCAAAAGCCGGGGCAGTGGCGATAACAGATGAAATTTGATGCAAAATTCGATACTGCCCAGCCCTACATTGCCTGTTTTGTTATTTTAAGAAAACAAGACAAAATCGCAGTAGTTTTACGTAAAAACACCGGCTGGATGGACGGCTTTTACGGTGTGCCTGCTGGTAAGGTTGAATGGCAGGAGCGTTATATTAACGGCGCTGTACGCGAAGCAAAAGAGGAAGCGGGCGTCGACATACTGCCTGAAGACCTAACATTTGCGCATGTTTGCCATCGCCATTCCGAAGATGGGGATAAGTTTATGGATTGGGTAGATGTGTTTTTTGTAGCAAATAAGTGGACTGGTGAACCGTATAATGCTGAACCCGAAAAAAGCGAAAGACTGGATTGGATAGATGTAAATAATCTGCCAGATAATGTTATACCGGTACTAAAATTTTGCCTAGATAAAATGAACAACGGCGAGTTTTACAGTGAGTACGGCTGGCCTAGTTAAAGCTATTCCTTAGCCATTCGTCTAGGCTGTTGCCGCCACCGGCTGTTAGGCACAGTACTAAATCGCCATCATCCAGATGTTTTGTAATAGCTTGCTTTAATCTGTCATCTAGTTGTGATGCCACGCTGTTTTGGGGCATGCTAGTAAGGTTAACAATGTCCTGTGGGCTAAGTAGTTGTAGAGATTCATCCTCACGCGCTAGGTAGCTAGGCACAACATATAGTTTTTTAGCGCTATCAAACAAATGTGCCAGCTGTGCTTTAATAAAATGCTGGCGGGTGTTATGCAGGCCTTCGTACACTACAACCACGTTATCGCCTGCGACCTCATGGGCCAATTGCAGCGCACCTTCAATCTTTTTGGGTGTATGAGCATAATCAGTATACAAACGGCCTGTAATGGCCTCAAAACGCCTAGAAACACCAGGGAAACGGTTCATATGCCCAATCAGTTCGGCAACACTGGTGCTAGTAAGTTCTAGTACGGCTTGTATAACTAGCCAAGCGTCTTGGCGGTTAACTATGCCGGGCAGCGTAAGTGCTGTGTCGGTTTCGTTATCTAGTGCCAAAATATTATCGTTTGGTTGTAATGCCAATGTGTCAAAATCTGCATCCCACACAATGGCGGCTTCGCTTTGGGCAATAAAGTCCCTAAAGGCTTGCTGGTAGTCGCCGCGCGTAGGATACACGTCTGGATGGTCCCAATCTATACCGGTTATAAGTGATAAGTGGGGTTTAAAGCTTAAAAAATTGCGGTCGTATTCGTCACATTCGTATATAAAATACTCTGACCCAGGGGTGTACTGGCTGATTTCACAAAAAGATAGCTTAGCGGGCACGCTATAGCTAATAGGCAGGCCTACTTGCTTGCATAGCCATACAAGCATAGCGGTGGTAGTGGTTTTGCCGTGCGTACCAGCAACAGCTAACATTTTAAGGTTTTTTTGGTTTAAAAAATGGTTTAAAAACTCGTCGCGCTTACTATGCTTTATGCCGCGGCCTTGCACATAGGCTAGCTCGGCGTGGTCGGGGTTTTCTTTAGGCAGGGCGCTGCTGTACACAAACCAATCTATATCTGTCGGCATGTATGTAGCATCTTGGTCGCCTGTATGAATATTAGTAATGCCCATGTGTTTAAGGTAGGTAATATATTGGCTGTCTTGCTTGTCGCTGCCAGATACAGTAAACCCAGCTTGATGCGCTAATAGTGCTAGCGGCCCAATGCCCGCACCACCTATACCGCTAAAAAATATATGCATATGCAATCAGTATAGCGTATAACTTCGGTTCGGTACGGAAGGGTGGTATAGTAAAAGTACAAAAGGCTTTAAAAACAAAAATGTTACAAAAATTCATAAATTCAGTGCTTCAACCGCGCCATTTTTGGCGTAATGTTGGCTTTGACGAGCTATCTGAACTATATGCCAGTATGCTTATTAGATCGTTGGCACTTAGCCTTATTGGCCTGTTTGTGCCCATTTATTTGTACAAATTAGGCTTCAATATCACAGATATTTTGGGTTTTTTTGCTGCCTTCTTTTTAATACGTATACCTGTTGATTTAGCAGTTGCGTTTATTGTTGGGCGGATTGGCCCAAAACATGCGATCGTTCTTAGCACACTGGGCAATATTATTTATTTGGTTATGTTGCTGACTATCAATGAACTACACTGGCCGCTTGTATCGCTTGCTGCGGTAGGTTCGGTTGCTAATAGCTTGTTCTTTATTGCGTTTCACACAGATTTTTCAAAGGTTAAACACACCGAACATGGCGGCAAAGAAATAGGCTATTTAACTATTTTAGAAAGGCTAGGTGGGGTGCTGGGGCCGCTAATTGGTGGTTTGCTAGCAACATTTACCGACCCTAAATATACGATCGTACTGGCTATTATACTGTTTGCCGGTTCATTGGTGCCGCTATTGGCTACTCAAGAGGTTGTAAAACTACACCAACATGTTACTTTTAAGGGCCTGCAAATAAGGCAGCATTGGCGTCATTTTACAGCTTATTCGTGTTTTAACACCGAAAACACGGTATCTGTTTTGCTGTGGACTTTTTACATATCGTTGGTTGTGTTTACTACTGGCACGTATGCAAAAATTGGTGTCATAACAGCGTTATCTACGGCTGTATCAATAATTATGGCTAAAACAGTAGGCGTACTTGTCGACAAAAAACAAGGCAGGAGGCTGCTTTACAGGGGTATAGCTGTAAATAGTATTGTGCATGCAATTAGGCCTTTTGTTACTGCGCCGTTAGGTGCTATTAGCGTAAGCCTAGTAAACGACCCTGTAACAATTATGTACCGAATGCCGTTTATAAAGCAGTTTTACGACACGGCTGATAGCTTGCCGGGCCACAGGATAGCATTTATTGCGGTCAGCGAGAGTTTTAGCGCCGCCCTTCGGCTTGTTGTTTGGGGTGGAATGTATATATTAAGTATGCACATTGACCCCATCACGGCTATAAAATGTGGCTTTTTTGCAGCGGTGTTTTTAAGTATGGGTATTGCGCTTCAGCCGCATTGGTACAATAATCAAAAGTAGTAAATATGTCGAAAAAACAACACATCACCCACAAAACTAGGCACCGTGTAACAATTTTAGTGTTGCTAATTGCCTTTGCATTTAGCTTTTTATTAACTGCAAACGCCTATGTCGGCAATAGTAAACAGTCTAAATATCTATACGACAACCTAGTTGCTACAGATGCAGCCGGCGGAGACGTTGAACTGGCCCTAAAAAATTTGCGTGTTTATATTTATGGCCATATGAACACGACCATTGGTAGCCCTACAGGCGTTAAACCACCCATACAGTTAAAGGGTACATACGATAGACTAGTAGCCTCAGAACAAAGCCGTGTTAAATTAGCCAATGACGATTTGTATGCCCGTGCCCAAAAAGAATGTGAGCGTTTAATACCAGATGGATTATCTGGCAGTGGAAGAATAGACTGCATTACTAATTTTGTAAGTACCGGCACTACCAAAGCGCAAATCATCCCTGAAGGTTTATATAAATATGATTTTGTGTCACCGCGTTGGTCGCCAGACCTAGCCGGTATTGGCATGATAGTGACTGCAGCCTTGGGGTTGGCGCTTTTGTGCAATGTAGCCATTTACCGTCGCTTATTGTTCCATGGTCGTATAAGTAGTTAAGATTACACTGCAAATATAAACGGTACAAAACTTCCGCCAACAAAAAAACTGCGAGCTGGATGCCCGCAGTTTTTTACCGCTAGTTTTTAAGAGACTTACGGCTTTTTAGTAGGGACTGGTGTAGTCGTTGCAGGTGTGTTTGTTTGCTGCTGGTTGCCAGTTGACTGAGTAGTAGAATTTGGCGCAGGAGCGTTAGCTGCTGCTGGATTCTTCTTGTATTCGATGATAGCCTTTACAACTTGGCCATCATTTTTAAGGTTTTCCCAGAACTGAACTTCAGAACGGTTAATAACCATCTCGTCTTCGGGGCCGTGAAGTTCGTTACCAAGTTTAGCAAGGCTTACATCGTTAGATGATTGGGTAGCACCTGGTTGAACTTGTTGGTTAACACGTAAGTAATAAATATCAGTAAGTGTCATGTATTTACTATTAAAACTACCAACTTTACCAAAATATACTTGGCCACCGTTTAAAAAGACTGCTTGGTATTTATCTTTGTCTAGATATTTAGCTTCACTGTTGCTGCCACTAAATACCAACATAAATATTAGGCCAATTATTAGCAATGTTCCCGAAAATAAAAGCGTAACGCTCATTATACGGGTCGCATTAAAGCGTGATTTTTTAACTTTGTGAGTTTGACCTACCGTTCCGTTATTTACAGAAATTGTTTCTGTATTTGCCGGACGGGTGCCACGATTAGCGAAATCCATGATTCCCACCTACCTCTTCTTAAATTTAATTTTGTCTACAAACGTAAGTGTATCTTACTTATGCCAAAACGCGCAAGCCACTTAAGCTAAAAAAGCCACTAAAGATAAAATAAGTGTTGACAAGTAATTCCTATCAGAGGTATGTTAGGGGTACCAACTAATTCTAAGAGGGGAAAGGTGTTTTAACAATATGGCATACAAGCACACTAATTCAAAAGGCGTAACTTACTTCTTAAACTCAAAGGAAGTTACATTGCGCGGCGGCAAACTACAAACTATTTACTACTTTAGTAAAGACGAGCGTCCAGAGGCAGTTAAGGATATTCCTGACGGTTTCATGGTTAACGAGAACCCACGTAACGGTTTCTTGACAGTTAAGCGCAAATAGTAGCTAGCTACTAAACATAAGACTGCGTACCAAAAGTGCGCAGTTTTTTGTTTTTAACTAGGCCCTTTAAGTATACTAATCTTAATATGAGTATGATCACAGTAAAAAATCTAGTTAAAATTTATGATGGCAAAAAAGTTGTAAAGGGCGTAAGTTTTAGCGTAGAAAAGGGCGAGATATTTGGTATTTTGGGGCCAAATGGTGCTGGTAAAACGACTACTCTTGAAATGATGGAGGCTTTGCGGGATATCGACGGCGGTAGTGTAGTTATTGACGGTATTAACGTTGCAGATCACCCGCAAAAAATCCGCAGTATCATAGGTGTACAACCCCAAAGCCCGGCGTTCCAAGACAAAACCAAGCTATCTGAACTGTTAGAGCTTTTTGCTGCAGCTTACGGCGAAAAAGTAAATGCCAAAAAGTTCTTAAAAGAAGTTGATTTGCTAGATAAAGCAGGTGCTTACGTAGAACAATTATCTGGTGGCCAAAAGCAGCGTTTTAGCATTGCGGCGGCGCTGGTGCACAACCCAAAGGTGTTTTTTATGGACGAGCCGACAACAGGGCTAGACCCTCAGGCACGTCGTAACTTGTGGGAACTTGTGCAAGACATTAAAAAGCGCGGTATTACCGTTATTATGACCACCCACTACATGGATGAAGCCGAGCTATTGTGTGACCGTGTTGCCATTATGGATAGTGGCAAAATCATCACCATAGATTCCCCAAAAAAGCTGGTTCGTCAACTACTAGATAGGGGCTTTAAAAAGACACAGCACGTAGAACAAGCTAACCTTGAAGATGTGTTTATTGACCTAACTGGCAAGCAGCTAAAGGACTAAACTATGAAAAAACAATTATTTACAGTTTACGTTTTTGTAAAAATTAGTACTCGGCGTTTTTTTAGGGACCGCTTGGCATTGTTTTTTACCATCATCTTCCCACTAGTATTTTTATTTGTATTTGGTGGTATTTTTGGCAAAAGTAGTTCGCCGTCGTTTAAGGTAGCGGTATTAAATCAGTCGCAAAGCGAATTTAGTAAAGAATTTGTAAAGTCGCTGCAAAGTAGCAGTATTTTTAAGGTAGATACAACTATTACTACCAGTGAGAAGGCTGCCGAAAAAATGAAACGTAGCGAAATAGACGGCACCATTGCGCTGCCAGCCAGCTTCGGCGAACCGATAGACGGTATTCCATCTGGCCAAGCAAACGTGGTTTATACAGCTAACAGCGAACAAACTGCTGCTACCCTAGTATCTGTACTACAAGGCCAATTTAAACAAATTAACGCCAAACTTGTACCAACCATCGAACCATTTACCGTAACAAGCACAATGAGCAACACAGCTAGCCTCAGCCGTTTTGATTACACCTTTGCTGGGTTACTTGGCTTTAGTATTTTGGGCTTAGGTATTTTTGGGCCAATTAGCGTTTTCCCCGAACTTAAAAAGCAGGGAATTTTGCGCCGCTTGCACACCACGCCACTAAAAGTGTGGCAATATTTTATGGCTAATGTGTTTACGCAGGCAATTGTTGGCCTGGTAACAATGGCTATATTATTTGCGGTTGCGCGTCTTGTGTTTGATCTGCGCATTGCAGGCAACCAGCTAGAACTAGCAATATTTTTGGTGTTTAGCATTACAACCATTTTGGGGATTGGCTTGTCAATTGGTGGTTGGGCCCAAAACGAGCGTCAGGCAGCACCACTTGCCAACCTTATAGTGTTCCCAATGATGTTTTTGTCTGGTACGTTCTTTCCGCGCTACATAATGCCAGAATGGCTACAACAAGTGTCTGCATATTTACCGCTAACACCAGTAATTGATGGAATTAGACTCATTACTACAGAGGGCAAACACTTGGTAGACTTAGGCCCACAATTAGCCATTATGGGTGTGTGGACCATCGTTATTTACGTAATAGCCTTCAGAGTTTTCCGCTGGGAATAAGCCCCCAAGCTAACAGGGGTTGTAAAATAAGCATAAGTGTGGTATAATACTTCCATATGAACACAGAACAAGCACAACTTCCATTTGAAGCAGTTGCACCAAACCTAGCACCTGTTGTTGAAGTTGGCGAACGTATACGCCCTGATGATGCTGCCGAAGAAGCACGGTTTGTAATTGAAGCTTACAGTAAGGTTCGTGCTGCCCGCGGATCTGAACCGAGGCTTTTCCCGAACAATCCAAATAGACCCCAAAACTATTACACACCCCCTAAAGGTGCTAGATAATGGCCCTAGACCAATTAGTGTTTGAAGGCTTTGAATTTAGCCCAATACCCGCGCAACTAGAAGACCGCGAAATGCTCATGGCACTTGGCGATGACAATCGTGCCGGATATTTGCCGTTTAGCCGTACAGAAGGCAGGACAGCCCTAGATATAGTTGATTATTTAGATAACAAAAGCCAATATCCAGCCGGTCTTGGCAATAGGTTGCAAGAAGTATACAGGCGTCAGTTACGCGTTGGCGGTAAACAAATGGCAGAACGTGCATTAAAGAGCCTTGCCTTTGTTTACGGTGACTTTGCGTTTAATGCTCAGTCACAACTCGTCGCACTAGAAAGTTTGCATATAGACTTAATAGATGATCATTTTAACCCAAACTTTACACTAGCTCAGGATTTCCCGGATGATCATGTTGGCTTTGCCCCGCTTGTGCGTTATATGGACGTTGTAGCCTTGCGTGACAAAGGGGTGCAGCACACGGTATTTAACCCAATAAAAATTGAAACAACCCGTACGATACTTGCCAATAACGGCGACGATAAAAAACATAAAACCATAGCCGACCCGTATACAAACCAGAATGTTTCGCCACAAGTACAGCAGCGCATCAACCAAGTGGTTGACACAACAAGGGTTGGGGAAGTACGAAAACCGCTAGATGCTGCAGTCAAGAACGAGCAGGCAAGGTTAGACTTTTGGGCCGCGCGTTTACGTGACACACGAAAGCACGGTGCAGCCTGGGTTATAGGCCGCAAGCTGTTAGAAGATTTAGAAGCGAACAGTTAGAATGTTTGTATGACTGTGACAAAGCAGCCCTTTTTTATACTTGCCCCAATGGACGACGTCACGGACGTCGTTTTTAGGCGTGTTGTAGCCGAATGCGCCGCGCCAGACATGTTTTTTACCGAGTTTGCTAACGTAGACGGGTTGCAAAGCCCAGGCCGCCACGCGGTACTTAAAAAGCTTAAAAAAGATCCATCCGAACACACAACAGTTGCCCAAATATGGGGCAAGACGCCGCAGAACTATTACGATACAGCCAAAGAGCTAGTACAAATGGGCTTTGCAGGGATAGATATAAACATGGGCTGCCCAGAAAAATCTATTGTTAAAAACGGCTGCTGCAGCGCGTTTATACTAGACGAAAATAGAAACTTAGCAAGTCAAGTAATAGACGAAGTACTAAGGGCAGTGGACGGCAAGGTGCCAGTTAGTGTTAAGACTAGGCTAGGTTTTAACGAAATCGATTACAGCTGGCACACCATGCTTCTGGGTAAGAAACTTAACATGCTAACTATACACGCACGTACGCGTAAGCAGATGAGCAAAGTACCTGCCGACTGGAGCTTGCTAGAACCAATTGTTGCCTTGCGCGATAAGCTATCCCCTACGACTTTGATTGTTGGTAACGGCGATGTGCAAACACGCCAACAGGGCGAAGAACTAGCATTAAAGCATGGCCTTGACGGTGTTATGATAGGCCGCGGCATATTTACCGACCCGTTTGTGTTTGCCAAGCAAAGCCCATGGCCAACCTACACCAAAGAACAAAGGTTACAGTTACTAAAGCACCATGTTCAGCTATTTGCAGAAACCTGGCAACAAGGCGAACGCAACTTTGAAACGTTAAAGAAGTTTGCCAAAGTATATGTATCTGACTTTGACGGCGCCAGCGATTTACGCGCAACTATTATGGGATTCAAAACTGCGCCCGAGCTTTTGCAGTTTTTAGACACGCTAGTTCCTTAAAGGTGATCCCCCGCCGTCACTTTATAAAGTAAAGTCACGACAGGTTTTTGTATACTGTTAGCATATGACCAACCAGCCCACCGATTGGCGTCCCCTGCTGCAAGCCCAAACCAAAAAACCGTATTGGCGTGATTTGACTGCATTTGTAAAAGCTCAGCGCCAAGCCGGCAGTGTATTCCCAAAAAACGAAGATGTGTTTAAGGCACTGCACCTAACCCCCTACCAAGATGTGCGAGTGGTTATTTTGGGCCAAGACCCATACCACAACGACGGCCAAGCCATGGGGCTTAGTTTTTCTGTACCCAACGGCACACCCCTGCCGCCCAGCCTACAAAATATTTATAAAGAACTGGTAACCGACTTAGGTGTTACAAAACCAATCAGCGGCGATTTAACCAGCTGGGCAAAACAGGGCGTATTGCTGTTAAACAGTGTGCTAACCGTGCAGGCGCATCAGGCTGCCAGCCACCAAGGTAAGGGCTGGGAGCAGTTTACAGACGCCGTACTAAGTGCAGTAAACGACAAGCCCCAACACGTGGTTTTTATTTTGTGGGGTGGTTTTGCCCGCAAAAAGAAGGCACTGATTGATACAAGCAAACATACTGTAATAGAATCGGCTCACCCGTCCCCGCTTAGCGCCTACGCAGGATTTTTTGGCAGCAAACCGTTTAGCAAAACCAACCAAGCCCTAAAGGCCCACGGCCAAAAACCTATAAATTGGTAAGTTCGGCTAGCTTTTGTTTTAGCTTACCTATTAGGTCTGCTGATATTACGCTGTGTAATGGGCTAGGTAGGCTGTTCAGGTCAAACCAACCACTTTCATCAAAGTTTTCGGGCTCGTTTATACAAACTTTTTCAGCTTCGGCATCAGTCAAAATAATTATGTGGTCAAGGCAAACCCAGTGTGTTTTGTCGCCGTGTTGATCTGTTCTGAAGGCTTCCCTAAATCCTAAAAAGTGCAAGGGCTCAGCAGATTCAACAGCAAATTCTTCAGTCATTTCACGCCGCATATTATCTTGCACAGCTACGCCCCATTTTAGGCCACCGCCGCAAATATCCCATGTGCCGTGTTCGTCGCGGGTGTTAACACTGCGCTTTGCTAAAAATATCTGTCCTTTTTGGTCAAAAATTGCCGCAGCTGTACTAAGCCCAACAAAGCTTTTACCTTTGTGTTTGCGCAGCATGTTGGTGTCTAGTTTATCCATAATATTCTTAAGCCCCGTGGTATTTATTGCCCCAGTCGCCCATGGCGCGCAATATGCTTTGTAGTTCGCGGCCTTTGCCGGTAAGTTCGTAACGGTAGCGCGGCGGGTGTTTGCAGTATATGTTTTTGCTTACAATACCGTTGTCTGCCAATTTTTCTAAACGGGCGCTTAGCGTGCGTGGGCTAATCCCACCAAGCGCAGATTCTAGTTCACCAAAGGTTTTAGCACCAGCAATAAGTTGGCCCAAAAGCAGGGGCGACCATTTATCGCCGAGTATATTAAGGGCAGCTTGTATGCACCCTTCACGCTTTTCTACTTTAGATGATACGGCTGTTGTGGCTGTTGCAAATGACATATTACTTAGGATTATAGCACAAAATCATAAAGTTACTATACATAGTATAGTCAGTGGGTGTGTCGTTTAGCCATAGGTAACTATACAAGGTGTAGTGACACCAAAATAAAGTAAACAAAGGATTAATTATGAGTAAAAAAATTAACTTTATTGTAGGTAGCACCCGCCAAAGCTGTTTTGGTGGCCATATTGCAACCTGGCTTGTTAAAGTTGCTGGCTAAAACGGTGTAGAACTAAACGCTATTGATTATTTGTTTAACAAATAGGGCGGTAAGCCAGCGGCGATTGCAAGCTACGGCTATATTGATGGCGGCGGCAGTGCAACAAAGCACCTTACAGATGTACTAAGCTGGGTTAAAATGCAGCGCTAAAAGCACTAAACGATACCCAGGCTGTAGCCCAGGCCTAAGACTATACATTGTATACAGTGGTAAAATTGACGGCTCTACCAGGGGTCGTCTTTTATTTGTTTATAAATAGCCTAGTCAGGGGGAGTATAGTAGTATGTAGTAACGTTAACGGAGGTATCCAAGTGATATATAACTATAAAACGGGCGTAATTGTGCCATTCGCACAAAGATTTTACAAACAAATGACAATAGCGGTGGCAGGGTTGTTCTTAGCAACCTTTGCAGCAGCAACACTGGGCGTAAGCGCTGCACCAGCATCAGTAATTTATACTAATATCCCAAGCCCTATTGCGGGCAATTACCCAAGTCTGGCCTTTGAATCTACTTCAACATCTGAATTTGGTGGGCAAATAACACTTGCGGGTGTAGATCGTACAAATCCAAAAGTTACTGTGCTTATGAGTAGTTGGGGATGTGAAAGTGGTAGCTGGAATTTAAATAGTTGTATGACAACACCAGGTACGACATTCCCTGAAACCATTACTTTAAATTTGTATAACGTTGATTCAAACAATAGCGTTGGTTCCTTAATAACTACCAGTACTAAAACGTTTAGTATTCCTTATCGTCCATCTTCTGACGTTGTAAGGTGTATAGAAGATAATGCAGGTAAATGGTACGACACCGTAACGGGTACTTGTAAAAATGGCTTAGCTACACCCGTTAGCTTTAAGGTTAACGGAACATTGCCAAGTAATGTCATTGTAAGCCTTGCCTATAACACAACACATTATGGCTATGCGCCAATTGGTGAAGGTGCCGTTTGCTATACAGAAGATGGTGGCTGTGGTTATGATTCGCTAAACGTCGCACTAATTTCTGGCCTACCTATAGTAGGTACTTATACAACTCCAAATGATGCTTATGTTAATTCAACATGGGTAAATGGTTATTACGATGGACAAAATGTTTGGAATGGAGGGTACTGTTTACCTGCTACAATAGGCGGTACATTTAAGCTTGATCAGGGATGCTGGACGGGCTATCAACCTGCTATAAAAGTAGAAGCCATGGAGTCAGCGGGCGAAGAATGTAAAAAAGACGGATGGAAGACATTAAAAGATTCAAAAAATAATTCTTTCAAAAACCAAGGTGACTGCGTAAGTTACTTTGCAACTGGTATGCGTAATGCGCCAGCAGGTGATGCTGCACAAACAGCAACCCGACGACGCTAGTACAAACACAAACTAAACATAAATATTAAAAGACCCTCACATGGAGGGTCTTTTAAATATACTAAACTTTATTTTAAAGTTTTTCACATGTCATTTTATTACCAGCATTAATTGTAGAATTAGTACCGGCACGCTCAGAGAAGTGTAGGGCCCCAGCGTTATTTTGACCTGGTGCATGACCATTTATCATCTGCACAGAGCCTGCACGCCATTTTCCAAAACAACCTGGGCCAGCAACTGCGTCAGTGGTTGGTGTGGCAAAAGTTGGCACCGATAGTACCCCCACAGATGCTATTACAGCAATTGCTGCTATAAAATAACTTTTAGTATGCGATTTTATGTTTGTAATACCTTTAGTGGCACTATATTTATAACTCATATGTTCTCCTCGTTACTTACATATACATTATAGTACTTTCATGTGGTATTTTTTGGAATAAAGTTTATGAACAAGGAAAACTCAAAACACCCGCAGGGTGTTTTCGACCAAGGTTCAAGTCCAAATATACAACCAAAAACAAAAACCCCATAAATGGGGCCATTGTTTTGGTGGGGGTACTTGGACTTGAACCAAGGACCAA
>JAYUWM010000013.1:0-2402 GCA_043753565.1 bacterium | reverse complement strand
TACACAGTTAAAACGCCGCTACTAGGCAAGCACTTAGTTGGGCCGCTAACTGCAGCGCTGCAGTTAGCTGAACAATTTGGCATAAGCAAAAAAGCAATAATAGATTGCTTTGCTAGCTTACAGCCATATGAACACCGCATGCAGCCAAGATATTTAGCCAGCGGAGCTTTTTTACTAGATGATACTTACAACGGCAATATAGAAGGTATGCAGGCCGGATTGGCCCTTCTTGCAGATTTGCCTGCAACGCGGCGCATATACGTTACTCCGGGCCTAGTAGACCAAGGTAACCAGACTGTAGCCGTGCACCAAGTGCTGGGAGCAGCTATTGCTGTTGCAAACCCGACTATGGTCGTACTAATAAAAAATTCTGCTCAGCCAGTTATAAAAGCAGCCTTAAATAAGGCCGGTTACAAGGGGCAAGTACGTATTGAAGACGATCCACTAAATTTTTACACGCATATAGACGATGTAACAGCGGCGGGCGATGTAGTGTTGTTGCAAAACGACTGGCCAGATAACTACGCTTAGCCCGAGCTAGTTACAATTAAAGGCGTTTAATTGTAGTATAATTGTAAGTATTAAAAAGGATATGCTATGAAAACAATTGCAGTTATTTTTGGCGGCCAATCAACCGAGCATGATGTATCAGTAGTAACAGCCATATCTACAGTCATTAGGCCCCTAGAACTTACAAAAGAATATGATGTGCAGGCAGTTTACATAGCTAAAGACGGGTCGTGGTATTGGGATGACCGTTTAAAATTGATTGATATATTTACCAGCGGCGACATTGAAACATTCATGAAAAAAGCGCCAAAAGTGCAAATTCAGTTCGACGACGGTTTAACATTAGTAAAATCTAGCCAATTTGCAGGCCGCAAAGCATACAAAAAAATAGATATTGTTTTCCCGGCTATGCACGGTACGCACGGCGAAGATGGTGATTTAATGGGCTTACTTAACATGGCTGGTGTGCCATATGTTGGTTGCGGAGTAAGCGCCAGTGCAATTGCAATGGATAAAGTGTTCGCTAAACTTATAGCCCAAACTCACAATATAGCTACCCCAAAAATGCAGTTTATTAATAAATCAGACCTAGAGCGTAACCCGCAGTTATTTATTGCAGCTGTTAATGACCAGCTAACTTACCCTTTATTTGTAAAGCCAGCCCACCTAGGATCTAGCATTGGTATAACTAAAGTAACCGACCAAAGCCAGCTAGCAAATGCACTAGAAGTAGCGGCCCATTACGATACTAAAATTTTGGTAGAAGAAGCTGTGCCTAATCTTATAGAACTGACCTTGCCAATTATGGGTAACGAAAACCCAATACCAGCCTTTTTAGAACAGCCACTAACAAGTAGCAAAGATTTCTTTGATTTTGATACCAAGTATATGCAAGGTGGTAAGGGTGGCAAAAAGGGCGGTAAAAATGCCAATTCGCAGGGCTATAGCAAAATTCCAGCAGATATTGGGGCCGATTTGTACAAAAAAGCTGAGGATATCGGCCTAGCAGTTTATAAGGCCGTTGGCTGTGAGGGTATAGCCAGGGTAGATATGTTGGTTAACAGCAAAACAGGCCAGGTATATTTTAATGAAATCAACCCACTGCCCGGTGGGCTATATGCACACAACTGGCAGAAAAAGGGCTATAGCAAAACACAGCTTGTTCAGCACCTTATTGACTACGCGCTGCAACGCCACGCCGAAACCGGCAAGCTTAGCACATCCTTTAAAACAAGTTATCTAAAACAATTTTAGTTTAGTTGCGGCTATGCATAGCTGCTTTGCCGGGATCTATATAGGTATGTTCGTTAGCAAAAAATATTAATGCCCAACGTGCACAAACCTCGGCAGCGCGGGCTGGTACTAACCTGCCCTCGTTAGCTTTATAGCTAGCAATAACGTCGTGCCATGCTGGGCGCAGTTCAGAATCTGGGAAGTGTCCACCACGAGGGTCATTTATATTTGGAATGGCGCTAAATGTATGGCTTGCAAATACAACGGCCATATCACTGTTACGTACAACAGGCATAAGAGGTTCGATTTTTTGTGTGGCAATGCGCAAGCCTTCGTGGCTTTCGCCTTCCTGTATTGTAAACACGGATTTGTCAAAGTGGGGCGCCGCCAAACTTACGTGTGTGCTTGGGTGGTAAAAAATTAACCTTAGCGGGCTAGTAAACAGGGACTCGGCGGTAACTATTTTATTAATGCCAGGGTGGGTTTCTTCAACCTGAGCAATTATGCGTGTCATTAGGCCGCGGGTTTTGGTGTGTATACGGCTAAATGCTATATCTAACTTTTCAACTTCAGATGGTATTGGCCCCCAATTAAGTTCTTTGTGTTGGCGCACTACTTTTGCGCGGTGGTGCGGCGTGTGGTGGTAAAACTCTTTTGGG
>JAYUWM010000012.1:0-7467 GCA_043753565.1 bacterium | reverse complement strand
TAGTATGTTTTAGAACGGTGCTACAACAGGTGTAGCAGCGTTTGAAGCATCAGTAAAACGTGGAGGGTAACAACGGCTACCTGCTAGCCAAACACGCTCTAAAACAACCTAACGTCTCTGCAGCTTTAAGGCTACAGGATGTCAATTTTGGGTAAAAGGTACATGGGAAGTACAATAAATGTACTTAACAGGTTGCAATTGTAGCAAAAATGTTTCATTATGTCAATAGTAGAATATGAATTTGAATGAATAGCAACAATAGTATACACAAACATGAGCTTGATGGAATAGCTGGCAGTAAGCTGGGCCAGCTGCATGATGCACCCCAGACGCTTTACTATATTGGCGCCAACCCAAGTGACCTATTGCAGCGGCCAAGTGTGGCAATTGTAGGGTCTCGCAAAATTACACCGTATGGCCAAGCTGTTACTGCAAAACTAGCCACCGACCTAACTAAAGCAGGGGTAGTGGTAATTAGTGGTTTAGCACTTGGTGTAGATGCCGCAGCCCAGCGCGCAGTTGTAGAAGCCGGTGGCCAAACCATTGCAGTATTGGGTAGCGGGCTTGATAGTGTTTACCCAGCATCACATGCAAATTTGGCACAGCAAATTGTGGCCCAGGGCGGGGCATTGGTTAGCGAATACACTGCCGGTGTAACAGCCTACAAATCTAACTTTATAGCCCGTAACCGCATTGTGGCAGCACTGGCAGATGCCGTTATTATTACCGAGGCAGCACTAAAAAGCGGCAGCCTGCACACTGCAGACTTTGCCCTAGACCTAGGTTTGCCAGTTTGCGCAATACCAGGGCCCATCAATAGCACCACTAGCCAGGGCACAAACGCACTGCTAAAAAATGGCGCCCACGTAATTACTTGCGCTCAAGATGTGCTAGATATACTAGGAGTAGACGCTAGTCAGCCCAAGCAACAATCCTTTTTTGGGGCCACTCCGCAGCAGATGCAGGTATTAACCCTTATACAGTCTGGCGTAAACAGTGGCGACGCCATATATGCGCAGGCCGGCCTAACCGAACAACAATTTGCCCAAGCCCTAACTATGCTAGAAATCAATGGCCACATACGCGCTTTGGCTGGCAACAACTGGCAGCTGCTTTAACAGGGGCACCTACGTTGACTATTTAGCTGTTTTGTGCTATTATAGCCACACTTTGGTTGAGCTTTTAGTTCCTAGGGTGTTTTTTAACAAGTAAACAAACAATCATTAGGTGAGGCACAAGAGCACGTTTGCTACAAACGCGCTTTTTTATCTCATCTAGTGACTTTGACAAAAAAGACACAAGCAGCAGCGCTGTTTCGGAACCCTTCCGAGTGAGAAGAAAGCAATTGAAATGAGACCCATTAAATTGATCTTTGGTTTGCTGATTACTACCCAATTGTTGTTGTTTATGATCGGCTCGTTTGGCAATGTTGACAAGACCCCTACCGAAATGCAGGGAATTGCTCTGATGATGCAGTCATTTGGCATGATGGTTGGAACTGGTATTATTGCCATCTTCGTCATGTTGGCCTACAAGAACAACGACTAGCAAGTTCCCAACAGTGGTAACTGGTACAACTTCGGCTTCATGCTGGGGATAGGCGGCTTCGCGAAAGGTGCATATAGCGCTACGTAACCGCCCGGTGGGGACCAAGCAAGCAGAAGAATGTACAGATTTGTACACCTAAACGTTGCTGTCCGCTCCATGCGCTCCGCACGCTTTTGTGTCCTTTTTTGTCTGTTGTTCTGTTTGCTTGTTTTCTACTCTACAAATATATAGTTGTACTGACGAGTCGTAATACGACGAAAGTAGAAAAACTTGCATTTATACACAACCACCTGTTAAGGTATCGGTTGCGCTATGAACATACATAAGTAGCGTGGTAAGCTTAAGGTTAATTACATATGGCAGCAAAAAACTTAGTGATTGTCGAAAGCCCAGCCAAGGCACGAACAATCGAAAAATATCTAGGCAAAGACTACACAGTATTAAGTAGCTTTGGCCATATTCGTGATTTGCCAAAAAAAGGTATGAGCATAGACATGGAAAACGGTTTTGCACCTACCTACGAAGTACCAACAGATAAAAAGAAGGTTGTTGCCGAGCTTAAAAAGCAATCAAAGGGCGCTACAGTTTGGCTAGCAAGTGATGAAGACCGCGAAGGTGAGGCCATATCTTGGCACCTTTGTGAAGCCCTAAAACTAGACCCAAAAACTACCAAACGTATTGTGTTCCACGAAATTACAAAAGACGCTATTTTAGAAGCTATTAAAACACCCCGCACCGTAGACCTACACTTAGTAGATGCCCAACAAGCCCGCCGTGTTCTAGACAGACTTGTTGGTTATGAACTAAGCCCAGTGCTATGGAAAAAGGTTCGCCCAGGCCTTAGCGCCGGCCGCGTGCAAAGTGTTGCCGTGCGTATTATTGTCGAGCGTGAGCGTGAAATTAAAGCCTTCGAGGCCGAAAGTAGTTTTAAGATTACCGGCGACTTTGCAATCAGCGGTGGCCATAACCTTCCAGCCGAGCGCGCCGAGCGCCCAGACACCTACGAAAAAGCACTAGACATACTGCAAAACAGCAAAGACACGAATTTTACTGTTAGCGCCATCGACCAAAAGCCGGGCAGCAAAAACCCTGGCGCACCGTTTACAACCAGCACGTTGCAGCAAGAGGCATCCCGCCGCTTAGGTTACGGAGTGCGCCAAACCATGACACTAGCCCAGCGTTTATATGAGAACGGCCATATTACATATATGCGTACCGACAGCACAAACCTATCTGGCCAGGCTATTGGTGCGGCCACAAACTATATTACCAAGCAATTTGGCGCTAACTACCACCAGGTTAGGCAATTTAAAACCAAAAATGCCAGCGCCCAAGAAGCCCACGAAGCCATACGCCCCACAGATATTAGCGCCCTAGAACGCGGCGATGACGCTGGTCAAGTAAAACTATACAAACTTATCTGGCAACGCTTTGTAGCCAGCCAAATGGCGCCAGCCAGCATCCAAAAGTCAGAGGTTACAATTGCCGCCAGTGGCCAAACCGTACCATATATAGCCAAGGGCGAGGTACTACAGTTTGACGGCTTTTTAAAGGTATACGGTGGTGGCAAAGACGATGTTATATTGCCGCAAGTTGCGGTTGGCGACACATTGCAGCGCCAAACATTAACTGCAACCGAAGTTTTTAGCCGTGGCCCGGCTCGTTTTAGCGAAGCCAGCCTTGTAAAAGCCCTAGAAGAAATGGGTATTGGACGGCCAAGTACCTATGCGCCGACAATTAGCACCATTCAAACCCGTGGATACGTAGAAAAAACCGATTTAGAAGGCAGTTTGCGCAACACACGCCATGCCGTATTAACTGGCCGCGATGTCGCCCAAGACGTAACCGAAGAAACTACAGGGGCCGACAGGGGTAAATTATTGCCAACAGCACTGGCCGAAATGACCACCGACTTTTTAGTAAAGTACTTTGCACCAATAGTAGATTTTGATTTTACCGCCAAGGCCGAGGCCGAATTTGATAATATAGCCGACGGCAAAACCAGCTGGAATACTATGATCGCCGATTTTTATAAGGATTTTCACCCATTAATTGCTGCTAGTGCCGATGTATCGCGCGCCGAAACATCCAAGCAAAAGGTACTGGGTACCGACCCTAAAACTGGCAAACCAGTTATTGCACGCTTTGGCCGCTTTGGCCCAATGTTGCAGCTAGGCGAAGTAGAAGGCGAAGAAGAAAAGCCTAAATTTGCACCCCTACCAGCTAATACCACATTAGATACCGTTACCTTTGAGGGCGCCCTAGAAATGTTTAAATTACCGCGAACTGTTGGTACAACCGAGGACGGCCGCGAAATTAAAGCCAACATTGGCCGCTTTGGCCCGTATGTAGTGGTTGGCAAACTATTTGTAAGTATAAAACCGCATGATCCGCTAGAAATTGACGAAGTCACCGCCAGACAACTTGTATCCGAAAAAGAACAAGCCGCCGCCGAGAATACAATTGCCGACTTTGGTGCCATACGTATACTTAAGGGTAAATATGGCCCCTATATTACAGATGGTAAAAAGAACGCCAAGATACCTAAAGACACCAAGCCAGAAGATATTACTGAGGCCGAAGCTAAAAAATTGCTAGCTGACGCTCCTGCCAAAGGCAAGGGACGCCGCTTTACTAAAAAAGCCAAAAAATAACCACAAACTCTTTCTGTAGTGTTGTAAACTACGTTTATCCACAATTTGTGTTGATAGCCACTATAATGCGTAGTAATATTCACACACAACTTTTTATGCAAAATGCGCTATTACGTGTTACTATAAAAATGTAATAACATTTGTTTGACTTATTTAAATATTTGTTTTATTATTAACTTAATATATTTATTAGAGAGTTTTAATATGGCAGAGACTGTAAAGACCCAGAAACTACACATCGAGAGCGCCGTTAAGGACATCTTAGGTGTAATCGACCGCGAACGTGAACGCGAGATTATTGCACGCCGTTACGGACTATTTGACCGCAAAGAAACCCTAGAACAAATTGGTGAACTTTTAGGCATAACCCGCGAACGTGTTAGGCAACTTGAAAAATCTGTAATAGCACGCCTAAAGGCAGCTGCAGAACAAGATTTACCTAATATTGCCCATATAACTACTGTTTTAGAAGCTGAAATTACCGCCTTAGGTAATGTTGCACGTATAAGTGACCTTACCGCCGTACTAATAGAGGCACCTACTAAACTAGACCAGGCAAGGGTATCATTTTTGGCACAACTAACACCAAGCTTAGCGTTTGTAGACGAAAGTGATCATTATCATATGGCAGTCGGCTTATCTTCTGTACACAGCGAAAAAGCAATACGTGACCAAGTTGGATATGCCATCGAAACTATCAAAAAAATTGGCCAGCCAGCTAAAATCACCGAGATTGCTGGCGCCCTAGGTAACCCAGATGCAAATCACGTTAAGGCTTTAGCCAGCGTTAGTAAATATCTTGCGACACTAAACGGCCGTTGGGGCTTGGCTAAATGGCCAATGGTTAACCCAAAAAATATTCGCGACAAAATATACGTTATTTTGCACGAAAATGGTAAACAAATGCACTTTAACGAAATTGCCAAATCTATCCGCGATAGCGGCTTTAAACGCAAAGACGTTACTACCCAGGCTATCCATAACGAACTTATTAAAGACAGCCGTTTTGTATTAGTTGGCCGCGGTATTTATGCCCTAAAAGAATGGGGCTACAAAAAGGGAACAGTAGCCGATGTTATAACAGAGGTACTTGGTGAGGCTAAAGAGCCACTACACCGCGACGAGATCGTAAGGCGTGTACTTAAAAAGCGTTTTGTTAAAGAAACTACTATTTTACTTAACTTACAGGGTAAACCTGAATTCAAGCGTGTTGCAAAAGCAACTTACGCACTAGCCGCTTAAAGAACAATAGGGCAGGCTATACATACTATGAGTGAATTTGAAGCTGCCGTAGACCCATTAGCAAGCTATGTTAAAACACCTATACCCTGGGTTAATGGTGATGTTGTATCAGTACTTGATTTAACAGATTTTAAAAAACTAGAAGATGGCTTGACTGACCATATTCCGCATAAAGAACGCCATGTTGCTATGTGGGAAGGTCGCAAAGATATAGGTGAGATATTAAGGCCCAAAAAGTTTTTTGGCCGTATCGCACAGATAGAGCTGGTATTTACAGACGCACCTAAAGAGTTTATACAACAAAATTTCTTACATCTTAAGAATAGTACTACTGGCATTAGCTTAAGTGATACCGACGAACACATAAGGTCTTACATGTTTGGTTTTGAGTTTTTTGCTGGTCTTTTTAGTACCGGTAAGGGTAGGATAGGTACTTTAAACACTTTTGTTGCTTACGCTCCACCTACTAAACATAAAGATCCAGATAATTTCTTTTTTAATGGGCACATAAGGCGTGTTGTTGCAAAGCCATCTGTAATAACAAATATACCTTTAAGTAAGCTAAGGCAAAATTCTATTAATAATGCGCTTAAACTGCGTGAGCACGCTGCAAGGCATCCTTACAGCGGAGCTATTGAAACTAACCGCAACACTTAAAAATACCTACCCTATATAAATGGTAAAATAGATAGATAGATAATATATGAAGACACTACAATATGAAGGCTGTACGTTAGATGTTTTTGAAGGCGTTGATAGCGCCGAGCTTGACTATGCTAAAGAAGCATCATTAAGTGGGCTTATAAAAGTTGCTAAAGAGCAGGGTAGTGTGCAGTATATACGGCGCACAATAATAGGTAGAACGGTCACAGCAAGTAGTATATCTGGTAAAGGGCTTGACCATTACCTAGGTAAAGTTGATGAGGCGTTTGCTAGCGCTGCTAAATCTATTGGTGCAACAGTCATAGAACACCAGTGGGGTTTGGTACCACGCAAATCTGCCTACCGCGGTAATTACTGCCCATCGCATTTAGAGAATTTTGGCATAAAAGACTACTTACTTGCTGCAAAAGTGCCCATAGTAAGCGGTGTTAGTATGCTAAACCTAGACCCACAACACTATTCTAAAGTTTTTGTTAAACTAGCCCACGCCAAAGATAAGTTTGTACAAGAACATGGCTGGGTTGCTTACGATGCATACACACCAACCCAATTTACGCTACTTCCAAAAGCTGACGGGAATGCCCAAATTATGCTTCACGATATTGACCCATTAACCATCAACAGTAATGCTTGGTTTTAAGCGTTAGCCAAATACGCACAAGTTGCTATAATATACCAAAGGAAGAGACCCTAAAAATTTACCATGGCGCTTTTACGCAAAAAACAACATAGTTTTGATGATACGGTGCTTTTGGCATTAGAAATTCCGCGTACCAACGACAAAAAAGAACTTGCCGCCGAACAGATGTTAGCCGCCCTGCATGGTATATTGCGCCCTAAGCGCGAAAAACATATGCAAGAGCACATCAGCCTAGAGATGAGCGCCATAGGTAGCCGCATACGTTTTTACATATGGACACCTAGGCACTTGCAGGCCTTTATAGAAGGCCAAGTGTATGCCCAATACCCAACGGTACAGATTTTTGAACAAGAAACAGATTACGCCGAGAAGCCACTAGACCAACCGGTTGTATACAGCACCGAACTGTCATTAACAGCACACGATTCGCTGCCTATTAAAACGTTTCCTAGTTTCGAGGTTGACCCGCTAGCCGCCATTACGGCAACGCTAGCCAAGCTAGACCAAGAGGGCGAGGAAGTGTGGATACAGATTATGGCCCGTCCTTTGGCCGATGACTGGCACAAGCGCGGCAGCAAACAAGTTAGCCAAATAAAAAAGGGCAGCACCATAACAACTGCCGGTGGAGGCCTTGGCTACGTAGGGCAGGTCTTTGCAGCCCTAATAAAGCCGCCAGAAGCCTCAACTAAGGCAAGTAGCAGTGTTGACTTATCCGAACGC
>JAYUWM010000011.1:0-7567 GCA_043753565.1 bacterium | reverse complement strand
AAGCATGCTTACCTAAGTCGTGCAGCTGAGCACCAGCTACTAACGGTAAACTAATATCATGTTCTAGCCCCCCGATAAATGTACCCATTGCAACAGTAATGGCTGTGCGTTTACTGTGCTTTATTGTGCCAGCGTCTAAAATCTTAGCAATTTTATTTAAGAGATCCTCAGAACTCCTGATCTCATCTTGTTGCCGTAATTCGTTCCAATAGCGCTCAAAAGTCATGATGCGACAAGTATATACTATTTACTGCGTTTGCGAAGGTTTGGATTTAGTTCTTTTTTGCGTAGACGAAGTGATTTAGGGGTAACTTCAAGTAGTTCATCGTTTTCAATAAAGTCTAGGCATTGTTCTAGGCTAAAAATAATTGGTGGGGTAAGTTGTACCACACCGTCGCTGCTACTGCTGCGCATGTTAGTTAAATGCTTTGCTTTGCAAACGTTAATTTCCATGTCTTCTTGGCGAGTATTAAGACCAATTATTTGGCCTGCGTATACTTTAACTGCTGCGCCTATAAAGTTGGTACCGCGGTCTTCTACGTTTTGCAGCGCATAAGGAGTTGTAATACCTGTTTCAAAGGCAATAAGAACACCGTTACGGATTTGTGGTAGGCTGCTGCCAAGCTCTTGATAACCAAGTGGCAGCGTGTTCATAATAATCGTACCCTTAGTATTTGTCAGCAAAATGTTACGCATACCAAGTAGTGTACGGGTTGGCATTTCGTAAATAAGCTTTGTAACACCCTTATTACTGCTAAATTGTTCTTTTAAGGTAGCACGGCGTGTACCAAGTTCCATTTGCACAGCACCGACATGATCGGCAGGCACTTCTATGATAACTTCTTCTAATGGCTCCATGGTTTTACCCTTGTCTTGGTGTGTAACTACCTGTGGGCGACCAACTTCAAATTCGTAACCTTCACGGCGCATGGCCTCTATAAGTACGCTCAAGTGTAGTTCACCGCGGCCGCTCACTGTAAAACCAATGCCGTCGTCTTCAACACGCAAGCCAACATTTGTTTCTAGTTCTTTGTCTAGGCGTTCTTTAATTTGGCGGCTAGTGCTAAAATCGCCTTCTAGGCCTTTAAATGGACTAGTGTTAGGCCCTAGGTAAATACTAAGTGTAGGGTCTTCAACTTCAAGTATTGGTAAAGCTTCTGGGTTTGTTGCATCAGCTAGTGTTTCGCCGATTTGTGCATCGTTAACGCCAGTAATTTGTACAATGTCGCCGGCAACACCCAATCCTACTTCAAAACGTGATACACCGCGGCTCATAAATACGTTGTCTACACGTGCTTTGGCCTGAGTACCATCTTTTTTACAAAGTGTAATCGTATCACCAGATTTTACTTGGCCACGACTAATACGCCCAATAGCATATTTACCTTTGTAAGAGTCCCACGATAGTGCATTAATAAGCATTTGGAATGGCTTGTCTAGCTCAGCAACTGGTGCTGGAATATGTGTCATTATTGCCTGAAATATAGTTTCAAGGTCGCCTGGTTCTTCTGGGTTTTGTGGCATCTTATCCCACGCTTTGCCTTCGCGGCCAATTGCGTAGTATACAGGGTAATGCAGCTGTTCTTCGTGTACTGCAAGCTCTAAAAACAAGTCATCTAGCTCGTTTAAAACCTCGGCAATGCGCCTAGCAGATTTATCAATTTTGTTTATAACAACGATGGGCTTTAAACCAAGCATTAGTGCTTTACTTAAAACAAATTTGGTCTGTGGCATTGGGCCTTCTTGGGCATCTACTACAAGCAAACAACCGTCAGCCATATTAAGCGTACGTTCAACTTCACCACTAAAATCTGCGTGGCCCGGAGTATCTACAATGTTAATGCGGTAATCGTTATGTTGAACAGACGTAATTTTTGCAGTAATTGTGATGCCGCGTTCTTTTTCTTGATCGCCACTATCCATTATCAAGTCTTGGCTCATTTCGGCCTGATTATCACGGAAGGTGTTTGATTGTTTTAATAGGCCATCAACTAGAGTAGTTTTGCCATGATCGACGTGAGCAATAATAGCCACGTTACGTATTTTTTGTGGGTCCATAGTTGTAATAAATTCCTTTAAACCCTATTGTAACAGATAATGGTTAAAATTACTACACATTAAGGACACGTTTTTAAGATATAAAAAGGTTGTGCTTTACCTGTTAGTTGAACTATACTTAGTATCATAAATCAAACTTGCGGGAGCGATAGTTGAAAGTATTAATGTTGGGCTGGGAACTTCCTCCGCACCACACTGGTGGTATGGGTATTGTTTGCTACCAACTTTGCAAGCAGCTGGCTAACAATGGTGCAGATATAGAATTTATTTTGCCCTACACCGCAGACTTTACTAATATCAACTTTATGAAAATTAACTCTGCCTTGCCAGACGGTGCAGTAAAGGTTCTGGGTGCGCAAGCAGGCAGCACTTACAACAGCCAGTTTTTCGAATACCAAATGAAGGACGGCACAACACGCGGTGTGGCTATGGATGAGCACCAAACCAGATACGCTGAGCATGTTGCCCGGACTGTAGTGTTGGGATCGTACGATATTATTCATGCTCATGACTGGTTAACATTTAGGGCCGGCCTTATAGCCAAGCAAATGTGTGGCAAGCCACTTATTGTGCATGTGCATTCAACCGAATATGACCGTGCAGGTGGCAAACTAGGCAACCCAATGGTACGCGAAATTGAATTTATGGGCTTACATATGGCTGATAAAATTATAGCCGTGAGCGATGTTACTAAGCAAACAATTGTACGTGAATACGATATTGACCCTAGCAAAATAGCGGTGGTGCATAATGCTATGGAATTTGAGCCACATGAATTATTAGATCATCACAACAACACCTATACTTACTTAGAACAAATGAAAAAATCAGGTTACAAAATTGTACTAAGCGCTGGCCGTATAACTATACAGAAGGGCCTTACTCATCTTGTGGCTGCTATGCAAAAAGTTATTGAACACCGCCCTAAAACATTGCTTCTATTTGTGGGTAGTGGCGAACAACAACAGCAGCTTATGGAAATGGCTGCAGAAATTGGCATAGGAGCCAATGTGCTGTTTAGTGGGCATTTGAATGGGACTGGTAAAGCATGGCGTGATTCATTTAGGATAGCTGACTTGTTTGTAATGCCAAGTGTATCTGAACCATTTGGCATTACCCCGTTTGAAGCGCTTACCTACGGCACCCCTGCCCTTATTAGTAAACAATCCGGTGCAGCCGAAGTATTACAAAACTGCTTAAAAGTGGATTTTTGGGATATAGATGAAATGGCCAACCAGATTACGTCAGTTTTAAATAGTCAAGATTTACAAGATACCCTAGTTGAAACCGGCCAAAAAGAGCTAGAACAAATTACATGGAATAAATCGATTAACAAGTTAATGGAAGAATACACAAAGCACGTCAACCCAGAGGCGTCATATGCCTAAGCGCGCCATAGTACTATATTTGCATGTGCACCAGCCATACCGCGTAAGACACTATACGATGTTCGATACTGGGACTAATCACGATTATTTTGATACGTACCCTGGTGACCGCACTAACAATGCAGACATTGTGCGCAAAGTTGCCCATAAATCGTATCTACCTACTAACGATCGCCTGATGAGCATGCTGCAAGTTAACCCAAAATTTAAGTTATCACTAAGTATAACCGGTACCGTTTTAGAACAGTTCGAACAATACGCGCCGGATGTCTTAGACAGCTTTAAGCGCCTTGTAGATACCGGCCGTGTAGAAATTGTAGCTGAGACTTACCATCATAGCCTTGCATTTTTTTACAGTAAAACTGAATTTGAAGCCCAGGTCAAAATGCACGCTGATAAGATATATAAACTTTTTGGCGTAACGCCAACAGCCTTCCGTAATACCGAACTTAGTTATAATAATGATATTGCTTACTGGGCGGATAAAGCTGGATACAAAGCTATATTATCTGAAGGTTGGGACCCGGTTTTAGCCTGGCGTAGCCCTAATTTTGTCTACCGCCCAGCGTATACCGACAACATCAGGTTACTAACTAAAAATTATAAGCTTAGCGATGATATCGCATTTAGATTTAGTAACCGTTCTTGGCAAGAATATCCACTTACAACAGAAAAATACCTAAATTGGCTAAATGCATCCTGGGATCAGCCACTTATTAACCTTTTTATGGATTATGAGACCTTTGGCGAACACCAATGGGAAGATAGCGGCATATTCGACTTTTTAGAACACTTGCCTAAGGCATGGCTAGCTGATGAAAATCATACTTTCATGACAGTTACTGAAGCCGCTGAATCATTTGAGCCTGTAGATAAGATAGATACCCCGCAAACTATTACATGGGCAGATAACGAGCGTGATTTGACGGCTTGGCTTGGCAACAAAATGCAGCAAGGCGCTATAGAAGCATTGTACGCTTTAGAAGCAGGCATAAAAGCTAGTGGCGACGAAGATCTGCTTGAAGATTGGCGCAAACTACAAACTAGCGATCATTTTTATTATATGTGTACCAAGTGGATGAGCGACGGTGATGTGCATGCTTATTTTAGCCCATATGAATCACCGTATATCGCATATACTAACTTTATGAATGCCTATCACGACCTACAATATCGTTTAAGTGTAAAAGGCATAGAGGTATAACAATGGGTAGACCAGTAATTTTAGGAAACGGCGCCTTAACAGTTGGATTAAACGAACATGGGCTAGTGCATGACTTTTATTACCCCTACGTTGGACTTGAAAACCTAACAACTGCACGAAGCACGCACCACAAAATAGGTGTGTGGGTTGACGGCACCTTTAGCTGGGTAGATGATGGCAGCTGGAGTATTAGTGTAGATTTTGAAGCTAAAGCGCTAGTTAGTACTATCAAAATGCGTAGCGACAAACTAAACATAGAACTTGAATGTGTTGATACAGTTGTCAGCAACAAAGATGCGTTTGTTAGGGCTGTAAAAGTTACAAACCACTTTACAGAAGCGCGTGATGTACGTGTATTTATGCACCAGGTATTTTTACTATCACATGCTGGCCATGCTGACACAGCACTATACGAACCAGAAGATAATTACATATTAGACTACAAAGGATCAGTTACCTTACTAATTAGCGGCCGAGATCAAGATGGCAAAAGTTTTGACCAGTTTGCCGTTGGTAATTATGGGGTCGAAGGAAAAGAAGGAACATTTAAAGATGCCGAGGACGGCGAGCTATCTGGATCGGCCGTAGAACACGGCGGAGTTGATAGTGTAATTAGGTTTAGTGCTAAAGTAGCAGCTTTTGAATCTAACAATTTCGATTATTGGATTGTGGCTGCTGATAACCAGCAAGATGCCGCTAAAATTCATGCGGATTATATGAAAACTGGTGTTGCTGACGATATAGAAAAGACCCGTAAGCATTACAATACGTGGCTAGATAGGTCGCAACTACTGCGCAAAGATATAGCCCCGCAGCTTCAAGATAGCGTAACTAAGTCCCTGCTGGTTATAAAAGCTCATACAGATAAACGCGGCGGTGTTATAGCCAGCTGCGATTCTTCTATTTTTAATTATGGCCGTGATTACTACAGTTATGTTTGGCCACGTGACGGCGCGTTTGTACTATGGCCACTTATTAGGCTGGGTTATACCCTAGAAGCAAAGCGTTTCTTTAGTTTCTGCGCAGAAATCATGCATCCTGCTGGATATATGATGCACAAGTATCAACCAGACAAAGCAGTAGGTAGCACTTGGCACCCGCTGTTGCATGGCCGCAAAAAAGAACTCGCCATTCAAGAAGACGAAACAGCTATTGTTGTATTTATGCTGGGCGAGTATCTAGACTACAGCAAAGACGAAAAGTTTGTAGAAGGCCTATACGAAAGTTTTATTAAACCGGCTGCCAACTTTATGGCAAGCTTTATAGATAAACAAACTGGCCTACCGCATGCTAGCTATGACCTATGGGAAGAAAAATTTGCAACCCATACCTACACTACTGCCGTTACCTACAAGGCGCTTTGTGTTGCAACTGACCTAGCTGAAAGGTTTGGTTATGAAGTAGATTACAGCCACTGGAAACAAGCTGCAGCGCAGCTACAAAGCAACAGCACTGCATTTTATGATACCGACCGTAAAAGCTACCGCAAAAGCATTATGCTGCAAGACGACGGAACTGTAACAAACGACGATACGTTAGACGTATCTAGCTGGTACGGCGCATTTATGTTTGATTACGAAACAGATAAGCAGAGGCTTATAGATGGTGCTAAAACAATAGGTCATAACTTGTTAAACAGCGCACCTAACGGTGGAGTGCCCCGCTACGAGCATGATAATTACTTTGCAAGCGACCCTAAATACAAAGGCAACCCGTGGTTTGTAACCACACTCTGGTTAGCACAGTACTATGTACGCTCTAACCAAACTGAACAGGCATCAAATCTTATTGTATGGTGCCTAGATCATACATTAGCTAGCGGAGTGTTATCGGAACAAACTCAGCCCGAAACCGGTGCACAAATTGGCGTTAGCCCACTTGTATGGAGTCATGCCGAGCTTATTAATACCATACTAGATATATCTGATATATAAAAATCCCGCTCATTTATTGGCGGGATTTTATGTGGCAAATGCCTAGGTTTAGCCTTTTCGAGGCTTAACTTCGTTACGCCCAAGGTTCTTTTTAGTTTCCTCATAGATAACGTGTTTGCGCAGAGTAGGATCGTACTTGCGTAGTTTAAGCTTGTCGGGTGTGTTTTGGGTGTTTTTGCGTGTGTAATAAGTACGGTGACCACTCTCGGTGCTAACCATACCAATAACTTTACGCTTGTCGCCTTTTTTTGCCATAAAAATAAAATCCTTTGTACATAATCATAGCAGATATTACTCCGTTTGCCAAGTGTCTAACTCTAGGCTAAAGTCACTGAAAACTTTTTGTTCTAACTTATCATATCGTTCATAAAACAAAAAGGGCTATTAACCTTACTAATTACTATGGAGCCCAGATCGAGGATTGAACTCGAGACCTCATCCTTACCATGGATGCGCTCTACCACTGAGCTACCTGGGCACAAATGCTATTTTAACAGATTAGGTTAATTAAATAAACTTGCTATCATACTATCTAAAATAGCCTACGACTACTGTGAGAAGTACCATCAGTCCAAGTAGCCTACGGAAATAACTAACACCACTTGTAAGTTCTAGAAACGCCCATGTAAAAAGTAGCGCTGCGCTTAATTTGCTAAACACACTATGAAATCGACCTGTAGCTACTACCACTGCCAGTACTTTAAACATAAACCAGCCATAAAGCGGAACATTAGGCGCCTGCCATATGACAGTATTTCCGTCAGAATCTCTAAAAAAACTCATTTCTGATTTGCGAATGTATTTAGTTTTTTTATATTTCATTTGTCTTTAGTATACACAAAATAGCAACTTGTTTGTGTTACTTACCCTAAGTTTTAGTCTCGTGACGTTACTAAAATGCTAATAAATATTTCGTGCTAGAATTAGCATATGAATAAACTAAAAAAAGCTAAACCTAAAAATAAAAATAATAGCTTTAATAA
>JAYUWM010000010.1:0-2458 GCA_043753565.1 bacterium | reverse complement strand
CAAACATTGGTCCTAAATATTTATCTTTATCAAAAGCCGGGCATTAGTTCGGGCGGACGGAATTCTAATGCCACACCTGCACAAAGCCCTAACGTTGTAGGCAATGCAGCGACACCCTAAGCATCGCTGCGACCATACAACTTATTTTGAAAGCATTTTGACAATTAGGATTATAAAAAGTATTCCTAAAACCAAAACCAAACCGCCCCAAAAAGGCATTGTAACATACCACCAAGACCAGTCTATTACTTTGCATAATTTTAGTATCACAAATGCGACACCTAATAAGCCGAGTATTCCAATACCCGAACTTGAACTTGAATCTTTTGCCATTTTTTATTTTTATTTATTATGAATATTTATTTTGTCGCTTTTGTCGTTTGACAAAAAGCACTGCCTACAACATTGGGTTTTGTGCTATGGTGGCAGAAGTGCTACCAATCAGCATCAGTTCTTTTATGGGCTTTTGTTTCGGCTTGACATACTTTTTTCATCTTTTATTTGTTACTTGAAAATTTGTAATCCTATTATGCTTTGGTTACGGGCAGAAGCAATTTTTAAATCCCATTCGTCGTGAATGCACTTCGCCTAACATTGGGTTACAATCCGGCTCGTAAAGGTTTTCATGTTTCATAAAAAATATTTTTTAAATATTACACATACAAGACTAAAAATAAGCATCATACCTAAATAAACTAAGCAGCCTAAAACATCTTTTTTCATTTTGAAAGTTTTAATCTTTTTTATAATAATTTGCTTCGTATGCGTCCACGCCCAGGGGCAGGCCTATTGCCCAGGGTATTTCGTCTGTCATGCATTTTGTCATTTCGGCCAAATTTCCGTCACCTATTGGCTCGTCGCATACAATTTCATCGTGTACATGCAAACAAATTGAATAGCCTTTTTTGTCCAGTCGCATCATGCCGTAAGCCATAACGTCTCTGGCGATCCCCTGCACAATATTTTCCACAATTAAGCCTCCGTAAAGGCTTATCATTTTAACCTGTTTAGTTAAAGGATCTACGCCCTTAAACCAGATACTATCACGGCCCCACTGATTAGGTTTTAAAATCACATCCGGGTAACTTAATTTGCGGCCGCTGGGCAATTCAATTAATAATATTTTGCCAATGACAGAAAATAGTATCATTCGGTATTGAGTTGTCCGCCTTTGCGTTATTGCTTCAATAGCGGCGTTTTGTGTGCCGTACCACAATTGAACTATTTTAGGGCTTGCTTTGCGCCAGGCGTTTTTAATTTTTTCGTAGTCTTCCGCCGGTATTGCATTGGCTACATCCATAATCTGCAAAGCCCCGGCCCCGCCCTGAAAACCTAGTGCCAGTTCTGCAACTTTGCCCTGCTGCCTTAAAGGGCTTTTTTTCGTCAAAGATCCTGTAGGTAAATTAAACATCATTTCCGCTGAGGCCAGGTAAATATCTCCACCTTTACTAAACACATCTAGCCTCCATTTTTCATTAGCTACCCAGGCAATTACACACGCTTCAATAGCTTTAAAATCTGCAATTAAAAGCCTGCAACCTTTACTGGGTATTAACATAGTTCTAAGCAATTGCGAAAGGGTGCCTGGCACATTACCAAACAAAAATTGTAAATATTTTAAGTCGCCCTCTTTAACAATTTTACGGGCTATATCTAAGTTATTATTTTCTTTTTCAAAACTTATACGGGGTAAATTATGCGGTTGTACTATACGCCCGGCCCAGCGCCCCGTACCGGCCCCGTAATACTGCAACATGCCTTTTATGTACCCATCTGAGCATACGGCCGCCAGGGCCTTTAAATATTTTGTAACACTTGTTTTACTTACTTCGCTGCTTATTTCTAAGGCCCGTAAAACATAGTCTGGATAATCTTCTTTTAATAATTCAACCCGGCTTGCTTTGGTAAGTGAGGTTATTTGGTCGCCGGTTATATCCTGTATCCACTTTTTCAACTGGGCCCCGCTGTTAGGATTTTGCAGGCCCGTAATTTCTTTCATTTCCTCTATCAACAATTCACGATTAACCGTATCCATTTCTACGGCCTTACGCGCAAATTGTGTATCTAATCTTATACCTCTTTTATTTATTTTTTGATCTAAAACATACAATTTTCTTTCAAATGTTAGGGGCAAATAAAACTGCATTAATTTTTTAGCTTTTTGTTCCTGTATAACGTCCTGTACACAATAGGCCACAAAGTCGGCCCACTTATCATTAACTTCTAAAATATATTTTTCTAATTTTTTGGCAATTGCAATACTTACATTTTTACCCTCGGCTAAAAATCGTTTCACGCTGTCTGCTAAAAAAACTAATGCATCATTTATCGGTAAATTTCTTGTATTAAAACCATTTTTTTCGGTAGGCTTGCAGGGCATAGTAAAATATCTAATTAATGCTTTGCCTTTGCTGTCTTTTTGGGTATCTAAATTCAAAGCCTTGCCTAATGTATCCAG
>JAYUWM010000009.1:0-2495 GCA_043753565.1 bacterium | reverse complement strand
TACTGCAGTTGCTGGTACTACAGACTTCTATTCTGTACCTTAGGTAGTCGTTGCTGTCGTCGGTACTACCTAGTCTAAATTCTGGGAGTATTGGAACGGCTGTGGCGCTGGCAGTTGGGAGGATGAGGGTTGGGGAGTCTGGGGCACCGTTGTATATTAGGCTAATGCTGGTAATCGAGGATGTGCCTCCGCACGAGGAGTCGTCGAGGGTAGCGACGAAGGATACGTAGCGCGTGTCAGCTACAGGCAGGGATTGGCTAACACCTGGATAGACGTTGATAAGTGTTGTAGTACTACCATATATATTACTGCTGCCTGCTGTTTTATATGTGACAGTATAACTACAGTTGGCAGTGCCACTTATAGTAAACGAGCTAAGGTCGTTGCCCGACATTGTGGTGTCTATGACTCTTTCATAACGGGCCTTTTGAGTAATGCCACTCAATAGGGCATATTGGACGTCGTTACAGTAATTATTAGTTCCAGCGTCTTTGCAGGTGGTGGCACTGGTGGCTTGGAAGCCACCAATCACATACATGTAGCCGTTGTAGGCGACGGTGGTGTGGCTGCGGCGTGGAAATGCAAAGTAGCTGCTGGAATCGGTTGTCCAGGTGCCTAGTGTGCCATCGGCATTAATTGGGGCGTACTGGACGTCGTTGCAGGAGGTATTGGTGCCAGCGTTTTTGCAGTTGGTGTCTGATGTAGCTTGCTGGCCACCGATCACGTACATATAGCCGTTGTAGGCGACGGAGATATGAGTTGCGCGTGGAAGAGCAAAGTAGCTGCTAGTGTCGGTAGTAAATGTGCCAAGGCTGCCGTCGGCATTAATTGGGGCGTACTGGACGTCGTTGCAGAATTGGTCAATGGCACCAGTGTCTTTGCAGGCGAACGAGTTTGCTTGGAAGCCACCAATAACATACATATAGCCGTTGTAGGCGACAGAGGTATGTTGGTTGCGTGGAAAGGCAAAGTAGCTACTGGCGTCGGTAGTCCAAGTACCCAAAGATCCGTCGGCGTTAATGGGGGCATATTGGACGTCGTTGCAGTAGGTATTGGTGCCAGCGTCTTTGCAGGTGGTAGCGGAGCTGGTTTGCCTACCACCGATCACGTACATATAGCCGTTGTAGGCGACCGAGGTATGGAGGTAGCGTGGAACGGCAAAGTAGCTACTGGCGTCGGTAGTCCAAGTACCCAAAGATCCGTCGGCGTTAATGGGGGCATATTGGACGTCGTTGCAGTGCTGGTTATTACCAGCGTCTTTGCAAGTGGTAGCGGAAGCGAATTGGTCGCCACCCATCACGTACATGTAGCCGTTGTAGGCGACCGAAGTGTGGGTATATCGTGGAAATGCAAAGTAGCTACTGGCGTCGGTAGTAAAAGTGCCTAGTGTGCCGTCGGCATTAATGGGGGCGTACTGGACGTCATTGCAGTAAGAGCTGGTACCCGCGTCTTTGCAGTTGGTGTCGGTGGTGGGTTGGAAGCCACCCATGACATACATGTAGCCGTTGTAGGCGACCGAGGTGTGTTGGCTGCGTGGAAAGGCAAAGTAGCTACTGGCGTCGGTGGTGAAGGCGTTTTCTACCCCGCCCGACTGCCCAATCCGGAAATATTGGACGTCGTTGCACCAGAAGCTGGTACCAGCGTTTTTGCAGTTAGTGTCGGAGGTGGCTTGCTGGCCACCCATCACATACATATAGCCGTTATAGGCGACCGAGGTTTGGGATTCGCGTGGAATGGCAAAGTAGCTGGAGGCGTCGGTGGTGAAAGCGCCTAGGGTGCCGTCGGCGTTAATTGGGGCATACTGGACATCGTTGCACCAGAAGCTGGTACCAGCGTTTTTGCAGTTAGTGTCGGAGGTGGCTTGCTGGCCACCCATCACATACATATAGCCGTTGTAGGCGACCGAGGCGTGGGTATCGCGTGGAAAGGCAAAGTAGCTGGAGATGTCGGTGGTCCAGGTACCCAGTGTGCCGTCGGCGTTAATTGAGGCATACTGGATGTCGTTGCAGCGGGTGTTAGCACCAGCGTCTTTGCAGTTGGTAGTGGCGGCGGGTTGCAAGCCACCCATCACATACATATAGCCGTTGTAGGCGACCGAGGTGTGGCCGAAGCGCGGAAAGGCAAAGTAGCTGGAGATGTCGGTGGTGAAGGTGCCTAGGGTGCCGTCGGCATTAATTGGGGCGTACTGGACGTCGTTGCAGTAGCCGTTAGTACCAGCGTCTTTGCAGTTGGTATCGGTGTTGGCCTGTAAGCCGCCGATGACATACATATAGCCGTTATATGCGACCGAGGTTTGGGAGTCGCGTGGAAAGGCAAAGTAGCTGGAGGCGTCAGTGCTTGCTGCGCCACTACCGCTGGTACGAAATTGGCTATACTGAACATCGTTACAGTAGGCGTTGGTATCAGCGTCTTTGCAGGTGGTGGCGCTAGTGAATTGGTAGCCACCGATCACATACATGTAGCCGTTGTAGGCGACCGAGGTGTGGCCGTAGCGT
>JAYUWM010000008.1:0-2512 GCA_043753565.1 bacterium | reverse complement strand
TAAAAAAATATATCTAAACGACTTTAAGGGTTTTTATAGCTATAACGATCAAACAAAAAAGTTTGAATCTGTTAATGGGCCTTCAAACGTTCAATCGTTTGCAGCCAATGATTCATTTGTTGCTGTCTATTCTGCCGCCAACCCCGACTGGCCTGTTTGGGTACTAAATAAAAAGACTAGTGTATGGGCCAAAAGTACACCAAACTTTGAAGAACAATCGTACCGCTTAACAAATGTATCCGGCAAGCTAGTAATTTTAGGCCGCAGCAAGGGCTATACAAGCTGTGAACAGGCTGGTAAAATCACAGCCACTAGCGCTTACTATATGAACGATCAGGGTGTATGGACACCATTTACAAAGTTTAATGCAGATAAGTCCAGGCAAGAATTAACCGTGCTCAATAGCCCAAATGGCAAAGTTGCAACAGTGCGCACACAAAGTTGTGAAAGTAACCCAACAGAAAAATCTTATACACTTGCGGTAAGCGGCACCGAGCTAACTCTTAACAACGAAAAGACAACTACAATTTCAGGAACATTCAATGATGCCGCTGAAGAGGCCGCCCTTATAACCACCCTATCTAAGGCAACAAAGCTCCACCCAGCTACAACAACACTTGCTGTAGATGGTGCTGGTAACGTGATATTCGCATTTAGCGACACACCAGATGCTAGTTCCAGTATTAGATACAATGGCTACGCCGTTGCTAAACAAAATGTTCTAAGTGATGCCACCGTTTTAGATACTTCTACTATAAAAGATACCCATATTGTGCCGATACTTTGCGGTACGGGTAAAGACCGTAAACTCAGCTACCTATTTAGCGGCAAGGAACGTATTGCCGCAAGTGGCCAAGAAGGCTTCCCTGACGGAGCATGGACCACTGCAAAATTGTATACTGTTACAAACGATAAGATAGCCGAATTTAAAGATTTGGGCACAGATGTTGCTACACCTACCTTTAGCTGCACGGGCAAAGAACTAGTATGGCTTGGTACGACAGGAATAAACAAGCTAACCATAGATACTAAAGCTGTAAGTAAAATTGGTGCAACTGTTGGCAGTAATCTACGTTATAACTCGGCGTCAGCAAAAGAAACACCAAACAACAGTTTATGGTTTGGAATAATAGGAAAGGATAACACTGCTAACACAAGTACTCTTTATTACTATGATGCAGTTAAATCAACCTATGCTTTGGTTGCTAGCAATACAGACGTAACCAGTATTTCAGCTGCTAGTGATACATTTGCCATTGTGTATAGTTCACAAGCAAAAGCCCCAACTACCACTGTTTTTGATACAACTGGCAAAAAAATTCAAACTCTGCCTGCGGACAATACGCCCGTAGTAAACGTTGCCGCTAATGATGAGTTTGTATTATTGCAGCTTGCTGCAACTGATATCAATTCTGTACTCCAAAGCTTTACTACTACAAAACTAAAAGTAGGTACCCCGCCATCTTCATTAGCAGTACAGAATAATGCATACACAACTTACTACCCCTACAATAGTGGTGATGGGTTTAGCCAAAATACACTACCTACAAGTGTTTACGATGCAACGCGTAATCAATTTTGGCTTAATGACAACCTATTTGGTGTAAACGTTATAAAACTTCCCTAGCCCGACTGCCAAGATGTAACTTGCTACCTCTTGCTATACTAAAGTAGTATGGAACTTAAGAAATACCGTTGGGCAAAAACTTACGAATCTGGCGAACACCAGCTAGAGATTTTTTTGGCAGACCATAATATTGATGCGCAGCGGTGGGAAGCCGACCCAGGCCAAGTTTTTGAACCACATATTCACGCTAAAGATAAAAAGCTGTGGTGCGCCGAGGGCAGCATAGTTATTGAAATTGATAACAAAAAAATCCCACTACAGGTTGGCGACGCGCTAGATTTGCCCGCCAACACTATGCACAGTGCCCTGGCTGGCTTTATGGGCTGTATTTGTTACCAAATACCACACAGCGCCGACAACCCCGCCCTATCCAGCTAATTACTTACGTTTTTTATTTTTGGCAGTAACTTTTTTGGGCACAAAAGCTTTTGGGTTTATCAAACCATTGGCCCGGCTACCGCCGACCGGTGCCGCCCCACCCGCAGTTGGTAATTTGGGGTTTTGCAAGTGCTTTTTACTGCCTAGTTTCATATGTCATAAGCATAACAGTTAATGCCCCTGCTTGACACGTCCACCTCTGTTTGTTATAGTATTATTAACTTTTCTTAAATAATGGCTAAGTATTTAGCTGTATAAATGAATTGATATATCGCGGGGTAGAGCAGTGGCAGCTCGTGTGGCTCATAACCACAAGGTCGCAGGTTCGAGTCCTGCCCCCGCTACCAAAAAGAATGGATCACCGCAAGGTGGTCCTTTTTTCTTGGTCAACGAAGCTGGACACGAAATTGTGACACTAAAAAGGTCGCAGGCGAAAAATGCCAGTGGCATTTTGCAGGGCAATCTTTCTGATTTTGATTTCAATCAAAGTCATGAAAGTTGCGGGCC
>JAYUWM010000007.1:0-7804 GCA_043753565.1 bacterium | reverse complement strand
ATCCTGGCGACGGGGTCGGCGTACCGCGAGATCGGCCTGCCGAACGAGAAGCGGCTCTCGGGCCACGGCGTGTCGTGGTGCGCCACGTGCGACGGCTTTTTCTTCCGCGGCCAGGACGTCGTGGTCGTGGGCGGCGGCGACTCCGCCCTCGAGGAGGCCACGTACAGGCAGAGTATATTCAGACTCTTCGTCGAACGCTCGGCGTATAAACACCACAATTATTCCAATTATAGATACAACTATCAGCCAAATAATGTTCCAAACAAACGCAAAGCTTGCTAGCGTAGCCCAGATAGATATATAAATACCTACTGCAGTACTTTTAGGCATATGAATGTCTTCGTACACTGGTTTTGCTATTCCTTTTTGTTTCATATGCCAAAATGCATCCTGTGAAGTAACGTGTGGTATAGTCGTAAAGTTATAAAAAGGCGGTGGGCTTGGTGTTGCCCATTCTAGTGATCTACCATCCCATGGGTCCCCACCGGTGGTGTCACGCAGCCTGCCCTTTTGTATAAAGCTAGCTAATATTTGGGCTAACTGCAATGCCACACCGGCTGCTATCACAAGGCCACCAATTAGCATCAATACAAACAGTGGCTGCCATCCGGTTGAAGAATCATAATGATTTAACCTACGGCTTGCACCCATAAAGCCCAACACATACATAGGTATAAATGACAGGCCAAAACCACCAATCCAACACCAAAAAGCATATCGGCCAAGCCGTTCGTTTAGCCTAAAACCTGTAAGCTTTGGGAACCAATAAGATATTGCGCAAAAAACACCAAAGAGTACACCGCCAATAACGGTACTGTGGAAGTGTGCTACTAAAAATAAACTGTTATGAAACTGGAAATCAAGTGGTGGTACTGCCAACATTACCCCTGTTATACCGCCAACTGAAAAAACAGCTATAAAGCCCAAAAACCAAAGCATTGGTGTTTCAAACCTAATACGGCCTTTGTACATTGTAGCTATCCAGTTAAACACCAAAGCAGACGTTGGTATTGCAATAAGTATTGTCATTAAGCCAAAGAACGCATTTACATCGGCACCAGCACCCATTGTAAAGAAATGATGTAGCCAAACGCTAAGTGCAAGCGCCGAAACGCCTATCATACCCCATACAGCCGACTTATAACTAGCAATAGGCTTGCGACTAAAGGTAGAAACAACTTCACTAAACACACCAAAGGCTGGCAAGATCAATACGTAGACTTCTGGGTGCCCCCACATCCAAATAAGGTTGGTGTACATCATTGGGTCACCGCCGCCTAGGGTAGTAAAAAAGTGCGTACCCAGCGCACGGTCAAAATATACTAAGAACAGCGTTGCTGTAAGCAGTGGGAATACCGTAACGGCCATAAACATGCTACACAGTGAGCCCCAGGTAAAAAGTGGCATTTTCATCAAACTCATGCCCGGTGCGCGCATTTTTAGTATGGTCATAATAAAGTTAATAGCGCCAAGCGTGGTACCAATACCACTAACCATCAGGCTCCATATCCAATAGTCCACCCCCGTACCAGGGCTAAACTCCTTGCCAGATAGTGGTGCTACTGCAAGCCAACCTGTAGCAGCGTAGTGGCCGCCAAAAACAAAGAACATATTTACCATTACAACACCGCCAATAAATAACCAGAACCCTAATGTGTTCATAAGTGGTGACGCTAAGTCTCGGGCGCCAATTTGCAATGGAACGATGTAGTTAATAAGCCCAAAAATAAAGGCCATGGCCACAAAAAATACCATAATATTACCGTGGGCTGTAAATATTTCTTGGTAGTGTTCGGCCGTTAAAAACCCCTGCGACTCACCAGATGCCAATGCTTGCTGAAGCCACAATAGTAAAACGTCTAAACCGCCGCGTAGCAGCATTACGCCGCCGGCTATAAAATACATGATACCGATTTTTTTAGGGTCGACAGATGTCAGCCAGTTAGCCCACAGCCATTTCCATCGTTTTGTGTAAGTTAGTATAGCTGCAGCTGTTATACCCATTAACAGAAAAGATAATGAACCAGCAATAGTAACCCATTCGTGGGGTAAGTCTTTCCAGGTTAAATTACCAACTAAAAATTCTTGCATTAGTGTTGCTCGTGCCTTTCCGCAGGTCCGTTGTACTTCATAAGCACTTTATCATACAGATCGCTTTTGTAGGATGCAAACAGCTGTACAGGATTATTTTCGGATGGTTTGAGCAGCGTTTGATAGTCTTCGCTATCGAGGTCGTAACCAGATTGTCTAGCTGTTTGTACCCATTTCAAGAATTCGTCATCATTTGATACACGGGCAGTAAATTTCATACCCGCAAACCCTATGCCGTTAATTTCTGGTGTGCTGCCCGGGTAATCGCCCGCGGTATCTGCCATAAGGTTCAGCCTGTTAACATGGCTTGTCATGGCATACAATTGGCCGCCTAGGTTGGGGATCCAAAAACTGCTCATAGGTGTTTCGTCTGCTGTCATTTCGAACACTACTGGTGTATTAACAGGAATTTGAACAAAATTTACTGTGGCTATACCTTGTTCAGGATATATAAATAGCCATTTCCAACGCAGAGCAATAACTTGAATCTTAAGAGTGGGTGCATCGCCAGCAATAGCGCTTTGGGGTGCAAGTTTGTGCGTGGCTGGCCACATAGCACTAACTATGAAAACCGAAACTACCGCAGGTATGGCCCACATACTTAATACATGAAGCTTAACATTCTGTTTTTTGGATACCGTGGGCTGTTTGGTATTTGTGTCCCTGTACTTGTAAGCAATTGAATATGCTACAAAAACCACAGGCACAACAGCACAAAGCAATACGGCAATTACATAAATCATAAGCTTGTACTGTTCGTTGGCGATGTAGCCCTGTGGGTTAAAAAGTGCCACGTTCTTACCTTGTATAAGGTTTGCAATGAGCACACTAAAACTGACTAAGGCAGCGGTAATAATAAATACTATTCTACCTACACTAAGTCGCTTTTTATTTTTTTTAGCCATCAACTTTGGCCCAACCTCAAAGTAACCATTATCATAATGTTAACTATAGCATGAATTTGTCTTGAAAACAGGTTAAAAATACAAAAAATGGTTAATATGGCTTGGCTTGAACTTAACATAAATGTTGGCAGAGGTGATAGCTAGATTCACCCGCTATTACGCAAGGTGGGTGCCGCTGTTTCTTAGCCAAGGCCAAGATATGAGTAGCTCCCTAGATTTTCGTATCGAGAAAATCATTATGCTGCCACGTACCAACAGATATATTATATAGGATTTTAGTAGCCTAATAAAAATCGAATAATGAACTGGTTGGCATTTGTAAGTACCGGGCCAATAAACGGCAGTAAGATCGAAATAAATATAATTATCACTAAAATTCCGTAACTCTCAATCTGTTCCATAACGCGCTGAACACTTTGGGGCGCAAAAGCGTAAAGCACGCGTGACCCATCGATTGGTGGGATCGGCAGCATATTAAATACAAACAAGCCCACGTTGATTTGCATAAAGCGAACCACCAATTCTAATAAAAATCCGCTTATTTCGATGTTGCGCAATATTACTGCAGCTAGTGCTGCTAAAAGCAGGTTAGTTAGCGGGCCGGCTATGGCGATTAAAGCCATACCGTCTTCGCGGCCACTAACCCTGTTTGGGTTAATAGGTATGGGCTTGGCGGCAAATATAGGCGCCATTCCTAGCAACATAAAAACAAGCGGCATAGCAATAGTTAAGATTGGATCAATGTGTTTCAAGGGGTTAAGTGTTAACCTGCCTTGGCTATATGCCAAGTCGTCACCCAACTTCAGGGCTACATAACCATGCATAAGTTCGTGAATAGCAGTAGATATAAAAAGTACTGCCACTATGACTAAAATGCTTGTTAGATCTAAATTACTAAACATACCGTAACAGTATAGCGTACTCTTGTTGACTCTAAAGAGTTAAAAAGGTATAATTTAGTTTAACTGTTTGTAAATTTTAAGGACAATATAGATGCAAAAGTGTGAACTAACTGGTAAAGGCAAGCAATACGGCAACAATGTTAGCTTTAGTTTGCGCCGCACAAAAAAGGTCTGGAAACCAAACTTACAAAAGAAAACTCTTTATGTAGATGGCCGCAAAGTTACTCTTAAAATTAGTACTTCTGCATTGCGCACTCTTAAAAAGAAGGGTCTTTTGCAGACCACTGCACCAAGTAAATAATCTTTTTGGTTAAACAAAAAGACCCCATCCGGGGTCTTTTTTTAATTAGTAGCAGCTTATATTCGCGAATCTTTAGCTTAAACATTCCAGTACTCGCTAAAATGTACTTTAGTACAATTCGCTCCGTGCTTCATGTTTGCACCAAACCTTCATCGTATATACGCTGCTACTGCATCTTTTCTATTGTTCGATACATTGTTGCGTAACTATTATTAAGTGATTCTACCGCACCTTTGTATTCTTCACAGCCACCAGTTGGTGTTATAAATTCGTAGGCGAAATCACCAACAACAAGCAATTTATCTGGGTGTGGCTCGCTATTTTTGTAGCGTCTAACACCCCATGGGCCGGCGGTTTGGTTTTTAAAGATACAACCGTTGCTTAGCATTTTTTGGTTTCCGCTGCTAAACAATACATTGTCGTTATCTTTAAAACTATAGCCTTGGTCAACCAGCTCGCTGGTGTGCATACGCACATTCCATTCTTTTATTTCAAGGGTTCGGGTAAGTGGAATGGTTTTGGCTATACCACTGTCGCCTGTTTGCGTAGTAACAACACTGTCTTTGTTAGAAAAAAATAACAAAGCTATAAAACCGCCTACCACTAAAACTATGGTAGTTATTGCTGTTAAAATTATTATTTGCCACTTTTTCAAAAAAGACCCCTTAGGTTTACCTTACTAAAACGATTGTACAACAACTAAACTAGTTTGTTGATCTGTTTCAAGACCCTTGGCCTTTAGCTTATCTACAGTTTCTTTTGGCTGCATAGCTAGATTTTTTATTGCTTCTTCTAAATCTAGAGCTGTTACTTCGTACTTTAGGCCGCTAACATCATATTGTGTTGGCACTACTATTGATGGTTCTACCTTACGTATAAGTTTTAGGGCGCCTAACGGGTCTAGTGTGTAGCCGTTACCACCAACAGGCACGATCATAATATCCACCCTACCGATTGCTTCTAGTTGTTTATCATCTAACTCAGGGTAAACGTGGCCAGTTACTAAGATATTTGAGCCTTCGGCAGTAAGCTTGTACATAGTTGCCGTACGCATACCAGGCTGGTCAGTATGCGCCCTTGCCTGAATGCCTTGTATCGATACACCCTGCACTTCGTATTCGCCTGCGCTTACAATCTTAAGCTGCTTGCTATCTGTTACTGCTAAGATTGGTTGCGTCTGCAGCACAATATCACCGTCACGGGTTATGCTTTTACCGCCAACATGGGCCAAGTTATCATCAACAACTAATGACGACTTTTTGGTTGTTAAACGAACACAGTTAGCACCAAAATATTCTATATCCACTACAATGATTCCTTATTAATTTTAGATTTTACTGACTTTGCTGATTTAAAAAACGCATGCTTATCTACAATAATTTGTTTTTTAGCACGTTCTAAATCTGACCAGAATCTGTCTTTAATTTGGCTGCGGTATATGGCAGACTCGGTATCCATAATAGCAAAGCGCAGTTCTTTACCTTCTTGTTTTTCTAGACTTTCAACTAATTTTGCGGCAGTAGTTTTGTTAACTTGGCCAACTAGCAAAATGTCTATATCAACATCTAACTCACGTGTGAATACGCCTGTATACACTACCAGTTCTACGTTACCAGCTGGCGCCCAATAACGTGCACTAGCTGATTCAAGTGTTGCGCCCATGGTGTCTTCGGCTGATTCACCTGTGCTAGGGGCATTACCAAAAATAGTAGCAAGTGGCGAATAAAATTCGTATTTTTGATTGACCTCGTAGTACAACTTATTGTTTTCGGTGTCTGAACTAATAATGCCAATGCTGAGCAAATTACTTAGTTCGCGGCGAACAGAGTTTATTTGTTCATCTACTTTACGGGTAATTTCACGGACGTAAAATGGGCGGTTTGGATTGCCAAAAAACAGATACAACAGTTTAACGCGTGTCTTACTTCCGAACAATTGTTCTATCATTTTATTCCCTTCTTGTACCTATTGTACCAAAGATTAGTACACTGTGTCAGACACTTATTTTATTTAGAACAAAATTTTGCGCCGATGCTTGGCTGTCGTGCCATACAATATGTGGGTCGCGTTTAAACCAGGCCATTTGGCGCTTAGCTAGTTGCTTGTTTAGCATAATGTCTTTTGCAGTGCAGTCTTGTAGGTTTTGGCCTTCAGTAAAGTGCGGCGCGTAGGCTTTAAAGAATGGTGCACTTGCTGCCGGTGCATCATAACTGTAGGTTTTAAATAACCACTCGGCTTCTTGCAATGCGCCGTTTTGTTGCATGGCACTAGCTCGCTTTTCGATACGTTGGTGTAAAACTGGTTTGGGCGGATTTAAACCAATAACAAGTGCGCCCGGCATTGGGGCTGACTTCTGTTTATTTACCCCGCCCTGTTCGATTGCCCTAATTAGGTAGCGTTTATTTTTATTGTTTTCGGGCATTTCGATTTTTGCTGCTGTAATGCGTTGTTGAAGTTCTACTATCGTTAGTGGTTCGAGTTCATTCCTTAGTTGGGGGTTAGCCACCGAGCCAAACTGGTAGTCAAACAGTAGGCCATCAATATACAGCCCTGTGCCACCAACGATTATTGGTAATTTGCCCCTGCCCTGTATATTTGCAATTTTACTTAAAGCATAGGCTTTAAAGTCAGCTGCGCTAAAGCGTTGGTCTGGCTCTACTAGGTCTAGACCCCAGTGTGGTACTTGGGCACGCTCCGCAACTGTGGGTTTGGCGGTAGATACATCCAGCCCTTTGTATACGGTACGGCTGTCAGCGCAAATAATCTCGCCGTTTAATTGCACAGCTAAATCTATAGCCAGCGCACTTTTGCCACTGGCCGTAGGCCCAACAATAAAAACTACTGTGCTGGGTGCCATAATAGTTCGTCTACGTTTACATGGTAATCGCCCGCCGAGCCGAGTACTTTAATACCTTCGGCTTCAAGGTCTTTTTTGTGGCCTTCGCGCCCACCATAGTAACCAGCGGCTAGCCCGCCCTTTTTGTTGACTACACGCTGCCAAGGCAAGTCCGGCGGGCCAAAATGGGCAATTCCGCCAACAATACGGCTGGCTTGCGCGCTTCCACACAGCGCCGCAATTTGCCCGTAGGTCATAACCCTGCCCTTTGGTATTTGGGCTACCATTTCGTAAACACGCTGGGCAAATTGCTTATCGCTCGGCGCCATCAAAATACTCCAGGACTGCAGGCCAGTCTTTACAGCGTGTTAGGTGTTCTGGTGCGTCAAAGTGCCAACCATATTCCCCAAATAACACTGCTTTAGTGCCGTATTCTATAGCAGATAAACAGTGTTCGGGGTTGTCATCTATAAGCCATTTAGCACCAATCTCGGCGCAGGCTTTCCCCTTTGTTTTTGGGTTATCTATAATCTTAAAATGGCCCAACATATGCAGGTCTTGGTACAAGCCGTCAAAGTGAACTTTTAGCCAATCCTGCGTATCTGTAAGTATATTTGGGTCACGTGCGGTTACTAATATTACATTAAAGCGTTTCGATAGTTTGGTCAGCGCTTCTACTGCACCGGCTATTGGATCGGCCCTGCCGTGAATAGTCATCCAGTACTCAAACATATCCTTTTGAACCTTTTTGTCAGTTATACCGTTTTGT
>JAYUWM010000006.1:0-7824 GCA_043753565.1 bacterium | reverse complement strand
GACGCGCAGCAGATTCAGGACGGCATAGCCGCACTAAAAGCAGTAGAGGGCCGAATGACCCGCGTTGACGAGGGTCAAAATTTTGACGTTATCGTAGATTACGCACATACCCCCGAGAGTTTTGACAAAATTTTGGCCGAAGTTAGGCCGCTTGCCAAGGGTAAACTAATTTGTGTTTTCGGTAGTGCCGGCCGCCGCGACGAAGCCAAGCGCGCAGCACAAGGTAAAATAGCTGGTAAATGGTGCAATATAGTAATTGCTACAGAAGAAGACGACCGCGACATTGACGGCAACATGATACTAAATCAAATTGCTAGCGGCGCTGAAAAATCTGGCAAAACAATTGGCAGGGACTTGTTTTTAATACTCAACCGTGAGGCTGCTGTGCAAAAAGCTATCGACATAGCCCAGGCGGGTGACTTAGTTATACTGCTAGGCAAGGGCCACGAAAAATCTATATTGCATAATGGCCCTAAGGCAGCACAGCTGCGCCATTTACCGCAAAACGATGGCGATTCCGACCGCGTACTAAAGCGTAGTTACGACGAAGTATCAGTGGCCCGCCAAGCGATATTGGCAAAGCAAGAACGGGCGTGAACGACGGCCTAAAGCTAAATGACTATAATTGGGCGGCTATTCAATCCCCGGGCGATGCTCCGCTAATAATTACATCTAGAGCGCTTGAGCTTGCCCAGATATGCCTGCAACACCCAAGGGAAGTAACCGATTCGGTACCAGATTCAGAATTTTATAGGCTTACAGATGACGAAATCGATTTAACCGAAATCACACTTGTAATTGGCGCACTTGGCCCCAGGCGCATAGATATGAGCTGCACTAATGATGGGGAAATATCACTTGCCACCAAATGGCGCAAACAGCAGTACAAAGTAAGTACAGAAAAAATGTGGGCAGGCCCGGAACCAATTAAATTAGTAGATTTTGAACGGACCGGCCAGGGCAGGTGTTACAGACGAATGTACTGCGAAGATTTTGTTTACGATATGCAGGATATACTGATGTGCTGGAAAATTGCCGACATAGCCATGCAATCTATGAAGGATTTGGACTATTACCTAAAAATGGGTACGTGGCCAAAGCTTTAGCTAAAGTGCTAAGTGCTATGTATTAAGCGTGAGGGTTGTGCAGCGTATAAACCCGCCCCCTTTTAATAGCTCGGTTACCTGTGGGCTGTAAACTGTTAAGCCCCGGGCCTGCAATGCGGCTTTAAACTGAGGCGCGTGGTCGCTCATTACAACGCTGTCCCCAGTACTAACTAAATTGCAAGCGAAGCCGCTCACTGCTTCGTCAAAGCTAACTTCTATTTTATCTAAATCTGTTAAGGCACGTATCTTTGCTTGGCTTTGTGGCACAAAAGCGTCAGGGCACCACGCAATACAAGTTGGGCTAATTACGGCCAGTGCTAAATCTAGGTCGTAAAAAAAACTATCTGGCCAGCCAGTCACACGGTTGATTACCAAGTTGCCCTGTGAGTCTACTTGGGGAACGGTTTGCAGGCTAATTACATCTAAGCCAGTGTGTTTAGCTAGTAAGTTGTGCGCCAGCGGGCTGGTGCGGTAAGTTGTACCCACAAACAGGTAGCTGCCGCAGGGAAGGGCATCGCCTTGGCCACTAAAGTGTATCTCGGCGGGTAGTTTTATGGTTTGGTAGCCACGGCGCTGTAGCTCGGCTTGAGCATATGGCTCCTCTGCCTGGCGAATATTTGGTAGATTAGCCATAACTGCCTTGTTGCCCACAATTAAGGCCCAGTTGGCTGTATATACGCCGTCTTGGCAATTTTGCGGCGGGGCAACCATATCTACTACTACCCCGGACTTTTGCAGGCATGCAGCTATATCGCTAAGTTCGCGTGCAGCAGCGCTCAGATCTACTGGAATTTTATCGTCCATATGGGCATTAATGGCATAACCATCGTCAAAGTATTTGGTACCGCTCATTAGCACGTGTTTATTTATAAGCATGTGCGTATATTGTAGCAAACCGCAGCTTAGCCCGGCCAAGCAGTGCGGATTGTAAAACAGCACAAACGATGTACGTAGCGGCGCCAAGTAGCATGCCTAAGCTGCCAGTAACAAGCCCAAGGCTTAGTAATAACAATGCGTATGGGATGTGCAGTGCCGTTCTATTTAAAAATTTGTATTGGACCTTTATGCTAAAAGGTGACTTCTTATTACTTAAAATTGAATATAAACTGCCCGCAACAAGCAAAATGCCTAAAATTGGTAGGCTGGTCATTGTCCAGGTAGACCGCAGGGCAATAATTAGTGTAACCAACACCTGTATCCAAGCTAGTATGTACAAGGTTACGGCAACCACAGGGCCGTATTTTTTACCTAAAAAAGTATTAAAAAGTCGCCATTTTTGCTGGGCATATATGCAAACTACGCTCCAAAAATAGGCAGCAATGATTGCTTGTTGTACTAATATGTCTATGCCGTTCATAGACTCTTAGTATATATGCATTAATGCTATGCTTGCAGTTGTTGTTAGTTTTGTCACAAAAATACGTTGACAATTTTCACATATTGGAGTACATTTAAATCTAAGTTTGTCAAATTTGGCGACTTACAAGTAGGTCATCGCCAAGGCGATGGCTGTTCATTTACAAGAGAGATTATGTATGTTCAATCGACGGTGCACAGTGGTACTAATATATTTTAGTGCTAGCGTGCACTGTCGATAGACTAGAGCAAAACCAACCTACTACCGCCATTGGGGGCATGAAGTGCGTACTAAGAACATGAACAACACGAAGAAGTCGAAGAAGATTGACGATCCGTCAAAACAAATCGATCCGAAGCCGGCAAGGACCAACCGCCATCAGCGCGCCCGATTTGTCGCAGAACAGAAGAACATACGCCGCGACGCTTCCAGCAAGCCCGAAGCCAAGGCCAAGCGCAACACCAAGCACGTTGTAAAGACTCACGAGCTTCGTGCCCGTAACCAATCCTTCTATGTGGCTGCGTTCGCCTACTAGTAGTTCGGTTCACAGGTTTGTGACATTCAGTCCGTTGGGGACAGTATTGTCACATCGGCAAGGTTAGGTAGGTGGTGTTACTCCCGTCTCACTATCTACCTTTGGGTGGAGTGCTGCTGCGAATGCTGTATAACGATTGACACCCGTCCAATCCATTACCGCTACCGCCGGCACTCCACCCCCCTTGCTTTAACGCTCCGTACATAATCTCTCTTCTCATCTCTTTTAATAAATTATAGTTTTTATAAGCCCACCTATCAGCAGGTGGTTTTTGTTTTATATGGGGTATTGACGGGTACGTTGGCACTCAGCTATTATGAGTGCTAGAACGTGTCTTTTAGACACGCGGCACGGGTTGGCTATATTTGCGAGATTAGCTAACCAATGCTCAAAAAAACGGAGGTCTAACGATGAGTGTTCCACTAGTTCCACTAGTTCCACTAGCTGATTATGTTGTTATAGAACAAGAGAAGGCCCAAACACGCACAGCCAGCGGCCTATATTTGCCAGAAAAAGCAGCCGAAAAGCCAAAAATAGCTAAAGTGCTAGCAATTGGCGACGCCATAAAATTTGTTAAAGTTGGCGACCGCGTTGTATATGGTGGCTATACTAATACCGAAGTTAAAATTGGCGACGTTGAATATATTTTAGTTAAAGAAGAGAACATCTTCGCAAAAGTTAAGTAAGGGGACTACCAAGCAATGTCAAAAAAAGTATTTTACGATGATGATGCCCGCCGCCGCGTACTTGGCGGGGCAAAGATTTTATACGAAGCCGTAAAAACCACTATGGGGCCAAAGGGCCGCAACGTTGTGATTAGCAAAAGCTATGGCAGCCCAACCGTTACTCACGACGGTGTGACGGTGGCTAAGGGTTTAGAGATTGCCGATGTTGACGACGAAACACTAGGTTACAAAGTTGGTGCCGAGCTTATTAAACAAGCCGCTAGCAAAATGAATGACGTAGCTGGCGACGGTACTACCACTGTAACGGTGTTGACCTATCACATACTAAACGAAGCCAATAAGCTTATTGCTGCCGGGCATAACCCTATGCAGCTGCGCAAAGGCCTAGAAGCCGCAGCCGCAGATGTACTTAAAAAACTTGATGGTATGGCCGAAAGTATTGAAGGCAAAAAGAACCGTGTAGCAGAAGTAGCTACAATTAGCGCTGGCGACGCCGCAATTGGTAAGCTAATCGCTGATGTTATGGAAGCTGTTGGTAAAGACGGCGTAGTTACAGTCGAAGAAGGCCAGGGATTGCACCTAGAACACGAAGTTGTCGAAGGCTTTACCTTTGGGCGCGGCTTTGTTAGCCCCTTCATGGCTACCGACACTACCCGCATGGAAGCCGTATATGACAAGCCGGCCGTAGTTATTACCAATAAAAAACTCAGCAATATTCAAGAATTTTTACCAATCCTAGAAAAACTTGCCCAAAAAGGCGAAAAGAACTTGGTACTTATAGCCGAGGATGTAGAAGGCGAAGCCCTGGGCGCACTAATATTAAACAAACTTAAGGGCGTGTTTAACGTAGTTGCCGTTAAGGCCCCAGAATTTGGCGACCGCCGCAAAGATGTGTTGCAAGATATCGCCATTCTAACTGGTGCAACAGTCGTCAGTGATGACACGAACGTAACATTCGAAGAAGCTGGCCTAGAGATTGTTGGCCGTGCCCGCAAGATTATTGTTGGCAAAGACAGCACCACAATTATTGAGGGCGCAGGAGCAACCGCAGATGTTAAAGCGCGTATCAAGCAGATTTTGGCCCAGGTTGATCCTAAAAAACCAGATACTCATTACGGTAACGAACCAATTGTTAAACGTGCTGCAGCCCTTGGTGGTAAGGTAGCAGTTATTAAAGTTGGTGGTGCAACCGAAACCGAAATCGAAGAAAAGAAGTTCAGGGTAGACGACGCAGTTGCTGCCGTTAAAGCCGCACTAACAGAGGGAATTGTAGCCGGTGGTGGCGTAACAATGGTCAACTTGTCAGACTCCATTAAGCAGGACGAGAAGCTAATAATCGGAGCAGACGGTGTAGCCTTTAACAACGGTAAGTTTTTGTTAAAGCGTGCGCTAGAGCAGCCTTTTAGGATACTCATGGATAATTCTGGCATTAATGCCGACGAATGGTTGCCAGCTGTAAAAAACGGCATCAAAAATGGCGGCTACGGGGTTGATATTTCAAGTTCAGAAATAACAGGGCTTGTAGATATGAAAAAAGCGGGCATTATCGACCCTAAGCGTGTAACTCGTGAGGCTATTCAGAACGCTGTTAGTATTGCCGGTACCGGTATGACAATGGGTGCACTTGTCGTTGAGGTTCCGCCGCCGCCGATGGGAGCACCGGCTGGCATGGGTGGCATGGGCGCCGACTACTAAGCCAAGGCTTACTGAACCGCTAAAAACAGTGCAGAGGTTTTAGATTCACGGGTATCAATTATACCTATAAGGTTAGAAGTATCTTGAGTGCTAGCTTCGCAAACATAACCAAAAATTGAAAACTTACCTAGTTTGCCCGTTATTGGCCGGCAATCAGTAATAATTGCGTTGATTTCTTGTTGAGCACCGTTTGCTTCTGCTATTGCAGTTAGATTTATGGTATCTTGTGTGTATAGTATATCTGGCACCTCTACATAAGGAGGTTCCGAACTAACTAACGAATACATTTTCTTTATATACATACTTGATAAAATCCACTATTTATGATATTATAGCATCATAATAATAATATAGCAATTATGAATACACAAACATCACTACCAGCACCACAAGAAGCAGATTTTAACCGTTTGCATGTTGGTGATTCATGGTTTAACCAAACCCAACAAGAATTTTTGGAGCGCTACGTTACATATACTGACAGTTTAATAGGTGAAATGCTGCATTTTGAAACTGACAAAGATGGTACAAGCCATCCAGCAGATGTTGTTATGTATCTAGATAAATCTGCCCGCCCAGTCGCATGGATGACGCGTGAGCTTTGGCCAATGCTTGCAGAGCCTGATAGTAGTGGCGAAATCCCTCCAATGCCAGAAATGAAGTTCATTAACATCGACAGACTACCTTGGCGTGTCGATCCTGCGGTAGAAATTACTCAGGATCCTGCAAACTTTAGGAATCCAACACAGCAAGACATCGACGGTATTCGTTCAATTTATGCGCTTCCTAACCAAAGCCCTGATGATCCAAATCCATTAGATGGTAAACGAATACTTATAGTCGACGAGGTATCAGATAGCGGCGACACAACCTACGTTACCAATAAATTGCTTCAAAAAGCTTTCCCTACCTCAAAAACAGCAATACATAACTGGATGAACGAATACGAGCTTGCCTATGATGGCGAAAAGGTAGTCAATGATCGCCCTGTGTGGTATCAAAAAGATGAAGAAAGTGGCCGACTTGTATTTGGACAAGTTGCAGAAGGTAGTACGTCTGCTAACACTAAAACTAATCTTACAGAGGGTGCGCACCAATTTTTAAGTACCCGACCAAGGATTCCAGTTTTCGATTCCAATGGAGATATACGTGTATCTAGTATTGATAAGCGCGGCATGGCCCTCAAGGAAGATGTTACTAAAATGGCAGAATTATTACGTAACCATGTATTAATGCCAGTTCCTGACCATACACACGAAACTCAGTATAGTGGCATGCCAATAGATGAATATGGAGTTACGAGAACTGCAATACTAGCAGAACGTGCGAATCGATCAGTCGGTTCACTTATTAAAAAATAAACACGCAAACTTAGCACGTACTTGCAAAATTTGTAACTATGTAGTATTGTATATGTAAATTGGTGGGCAATTACAGGAGAATACAATGGCCCTATTTAGACGAAATAAGCAACAACAGACACAAATACCTGAATTACAGGATTATTACGCTACCCAAAAAAAAGAAGGTTCAGGCAAGGCATGGCTTTTGGCAGTAGGTAGCCTGCTAATTACTATTGCGATATTTATTGGCCTTTTTATGGGTGGCCGTTGGCTATACCGCGCAGTAACTAATAATGACGAGCCAGTGCAAACAGCCCAGACAGAAACTGAAAAGACAGATTCATCAACAAGCAGTAACACAGCAACTGCACCCAACCCAGACCCAAGCACCAGCACACCAGGTACTACAACTATACCAGGGGGCGCACAAGGCGTATCACCAAGTCAATCTGCACAGTCTAACCAGTCTGCAAGTGCAGCCACTACAAGTATTCCAAACACTGGCCCAAGTAGTGTAGCCGTTATATTTGCTATCACAACAATAGCCGGCGCTGTTCTACACCGCCGTATTACACTTAGTAAAAACTAAAACTACTCTTTATTAATTATTCTTGAATTATTCTTGTTCGCTTGTTTGGGCGAAGTAGTTTATTTCGTTAATAACGTCTAACATTGCTTGGGCGCGCACTTTGTCGTCGCCGATTTTTTTTGCTGCATCCAAGGCTTTTTTAAGCATGGTTTTATCGTCGGTTGCCTGAATCATCATCATTATTGTTCTAAATTCTTCTTCAGGTGATTGCTGTAAGTTGTCTACCAACGGTTGCAAGTGCTGCAGGGCATCTTGCTTCATACGGGCTAAGTCTTCGTTTGATATGGCAACTTCGTTTGCAGCGCTGCTAAAGCTAGGAACAGCGTTAACGGTAGTAGGTACAATTGGGGTAACTAATATCGGCTCGGTTGTTGGGGAATTGGCCATTTGGGGCATGCTAAAACTCGGTGCGTCTGGGTTTGGACCGATTGGTAGTATTGGGCTTGCTGGCATACCAATAGGCGGCGCTTGTGGCAGGGCAGGTGCGCCTTGCTGATTTTGCTGTGTATTATC
>JAYUWM010000005.1:0-7927 GCA_043753565.1 bacterium | reverse complement strand
GTGTACCTTTCCCGGCGCTTCGTACCGAAAAATAGCATGACAGCTACAAATCATTTTTTAATTGGGGTTAGTATATCGCTGGTTGCTAAGCAGCCATTGTTAGCATTGCCGCTGGCTTTTGCAAGCCATTTTGTAGCCGATGCTATGCCGCATTACGGTGGCAAAGCGCCGTTTAGCCAAATGAAAAAAGTATGGATGCTAGATGCATTTTTATTAAGCATAGTGCTGCTTGGTACCTGGTATTATTTTGGTATTTACTATGTGTTAGTTGGCTTTATTGCTACTAGCCCAGATCTAGTCTGGGTATACAGGTTCTTGGTGCAAGAAAAACGTGGCAAATTACCACCAAAGCCAAAAAGTGGTTTTAACAAGTTCCATGCAAATATTCAAAAATACGAAAAGCATTACAACTGGCCCTACGAATTTTTGTACGTAACTTTAAGCCTACTTTTTGTAAGCAGAGTGGGCTAGGCGCGCAACAGTGTAGCCGATAATCAAAAACACAGCGCAAAAAAAGAATAATTGTCCATATAATTGCGCGCGGTAGCCTTCGTTAAAAAAGTCATAAAAGTATTTGGTGCAAGCTGTTATACACACAGCACACGCCAGCGCGGCAGTAGCCAGCGTGTAAGTGCGGCTACCAAGCAGGGCAACGTTTACAATCGGCAAGGCAAACAAAATCGTCGACATGCTGGCCATGCCGCGCTCCCAGTAAACGCTAAAACCAGCTAAAGCTAGCTGCACTAATACGCAGGCAAAAACAGCAAAAGTTAGTTGTTTTTGAGATGAAGCTTTTTTAGTAAAACTCCAAAATATAGTGTTAGTAACAAGTAACAGCCCCAACATCATCCAGCGGTAGTAAACGGCTTGGCGGGTAAGTACACCGCTACTATCAAAAATAATTATGTAAATGCCGTAGGCTATAACAAACAAAAATCCAGCCCGTGCTGATGTTTGTAAGTTAGCCTGCATGTAGGTTTGTTTTTTTGTTTTAACCATATATGTTAATGCTACCATAGCAACCTAAAAACATAAACGTTATGACTACAATATATGTAGCTGCTATTATATATTTATACTAATACAAGCAAGCGATGTAAGTATGACTTTAATGGGGTAAGTAATGATAGATCTAAAAAACGTTTACAAAATATATGGGAAAAAATCTAGCGAATTTATAGCGCTAGATGATGTTACGGTGCACGTTAAAGACGGAGCCAGCGTGGCTATAATTGGCAAAAGTGGTTCTGGCAAAAGCACATTGATGCACGTCATGAGTGGCCTAGACCGTGCAACTAGTGGTGTAGTTAAGATAGCTGGCAAAGACTTGAGTGCAATGAAAGAAAAACAAGTAGATGTATACCGCAACATGCAAATGGGTTTTATTTTTCAGTCATTCTTTATAGAAGCTAATCAGTCTTGTGTAGATAACGTAAGCATGCCACTTGAAATAGCCAGTGTGCCGGCACGTAGGCGCAAACAATTGGCTCTAAATGCCCTAAAAGAAGTAGAACTTAGTGACAAAGCCCAAAGCAAAGCCCGTAACTTATCTGGAGGCCAGAAGCAGCGTTTGGCGATAGCCCGTGCAATTGTAAATAAACCTAAACTAATTTTTGCCGACGAACCGACCGGTAATCTAGATAGCGCAACAGGCGAAAAGATTGTTCAGTTACTATTTGGTTTAAATAAAACCATGGGCTCTACGTTAGTGATGGTGACGCATGACCACGATCTAGCAAATAGATGCGATGCCCAGATTCATGTACAAGACGGTAAAATTGTTAAAATCACTGGTGACACGGGGGCAGCAAAATGAGGTTTACAGATTTATTATTGCGCAGCGGCCGTACGTTAAAATCTGCTAAGGTTCGTACTTTTTTAACTGCCATGGCTATTGCTGTGGGTGGTTTTACATTAGCTTTAACACTCTCTGCCGGTAACGGCGTTCGTGATTATACGGGCAAACTAATTAGTAGCAATTTTGATCCCTCCGAAGTTGTAGCAGGTCGCGACAAAGAAATTTCTAACACTGGTGCACCAAGTGCTGCACCACAGGAATTTGATGAAACTATCGGTACAGTTTCTAACGGTAGTGATAATTTTCAGGTAAAGCGGGTAACCCGTGCAGACGTAGAACTAATTCGCGGCCTACCGTATATAGAACAGGTTCGTGAAAACTATATTATTAACGTTCGTTACATTACCCACGGTGGCCAAAAAAAGTATACTGGTGGTGCTCAGGTATATAACCCTGCACAAAAACCTCAGTTAGACCTAGGTGAACTACCTACATCAGGCGATGTTGCAGCCGGTACTGTGTTACTGCCAGATTCGTATGTAGAACTACTTGGCTTTAAAGATTCAGCCGATGCAATAGGTAAACAAATTAGCGTTACCGTACAGCAACCTTTTTCTGCAGATGCGGTAGCTGCAGTTTTGCAAAATAATCCTGCCGCAAGTATAGCTGACGCTGCTGCATCACTTAAGCCTAAAGAATTAACTACTATGTTTATCATAGGGGCAGTTACAAAAAAAGCTGCCACCAGTTTGTCATTTGGTTTGCCGCCAGTTTTACTAAATTCGGTTGATGCTAGGGCACTGTATGATTTTACAACCAAGGGCACACCCGATTACGAAAAGTATTTATATGTGTATGCTCGTGTCAAAGACGGCACTGTTGATTCTAACATGCAGGCTGCCAAAGCAGATCTTGAAAGCAAGGGATTTTATGTTCAAACAAGCAAAGATATTCAAAAAACTATTACTCAGTTCGTAAATATTTTGCAGGGTATGGTGTTAGTACTTGGCTTAATAACACTAATCGCGTCTATATTCGGAGTTGTTAATACTCAGTATATTAGTGTGTTAGAGCGCACCCGTGAAATTGGCCTTATGAAAGCCCTAGGCATGAGCCGTAAAAATATTAGTAGACTGTTTATACTCGAAGCTAGTTGGATTGGGTTTATTGGCGGTCTAATAGGCATTATTGCCGGTACGGTATTGGGCACCGCGCTTAACCCTTGGATTACTAAAAAACTCGATCTAGGCGAAGGCAACTCGCTTATAATTGTTGAGCCTGTGCAGATGTTACAACTACTTTTGGCCCTAATGGCAGTGGCAGCAGTGGCCGGTTTATTACCAGCGCGCAAAGCAGCTAAGTTAGACCCAGTCGAAGCATTAAGGACAGAATAAATTTAAGTTCAAGGAAAGTAATATATGAAAGCAACATTCAACAATACAGTTATAGCCGAAGCAACCAAAGAAGAACTTATATATATAGAGGGCAACTGGTATTTTCCACCAGCTGCAGTAAAAAAAGAACTTTTGCTAAGTAGCCCAACAGACTACACATGCCCCTGGAAGGGTGCGTGCACATTCTATAACGTTACTATTGATGGTCAAACAGCTACTGATTGTGCGTGGAGTTATGACACGCCATTAGCTACTGCAATCGACCAAGTAAAAAAAGATTTTACTGGTTATGTGGCATTTTACCGTGAAATAGTGGTAGGCGAATAACCGTGAACAGAATGCGAATGATTATTGTCGGTGGAGTACTGGCTGTAAGTTTGTTACTTTCGTTGCAGCAGGGCCGCATTTCAAATTTGCAAAATGCAAACACTACAGCTACAACTATAGCATTCAAACAACAGCTAAATCCTGGTTTTGCCTGCGGCTTAATAACTAGTGTCGAAGCAGTAAAGTTTCTACAGCAAAATGATGTTTTAGCCAGTGGCACTATTATTCCTGCCGATTCACCGACTGCCGCTACTCGCACCGGGAGCCCTCGGCTTGATGCATGCTCATACTCTCAGCTCTCAAACAATCTAAGCTACATAGACGTCATTGTAAAAACCTATGATAGCCATAATACTGCCATGCAGGCGTTCTCAAAAGACACAGCAGGTATTTTATTTATCGAACAGGGTAGTTTTGCAACACAAAGCACATCAAGTCTATATTCTTCAGGAGTTAATTATGTACTGCGCGGCAAGTATATACTTGAAGTAGGAGCGTCAAAAGCAGGTTCAGCTATAGGTATTGAACTTAAAGCTTTTTCTGATAATGTAACTAGCTACATTATTCAGAAGTTGCAATAATATGAATCAAAACAATATTTCACATTGGGTCGAAAAATATGCAGGATGGATACTAATAGTATTATTTAGCGCGATACCAGTTATTCGCTGGTTTATGCTCAACAGTTTAAGTGTTGTATTTACTAGCCCTACAGAGTTTTTTTCATCGTTCGGCAAAATAGCAGGCATTATTGGCTTGGTATTATATGCTATCAATTTGTTATTAGCTGCCCGTACGCGCTGGATGGAGAATTTGTTTGGCGGTTTAAACAAGGTATATATTGCCCACCATATAACCGGGGGGATAGCGCTAATACTGCTTGTATTCCATCCACTTTTCTTAACCATTCGCTACATTGATTATAAGCTGCTAGAAACATTTACAGATGCAGCTAAATTCTTATTGCCACGTAATCCTACAGCTACCACCACATCATTCCAGCTACAACAAGCAATTGCTATAAATGCAGGCATGATTGCGTTTTTAGGCATGGTTGTTTTACTTATAATTACGTTTTTTGTAAAGCTACCTTACAGGCTTTGGCTGTTAACACACAAGTTTTTAGGCGTAGCTTTTATGTTTGCTGGTTTACATGTTGTGCTTATTAGCAGCGACACATCGAATGATAATTTTTTACGTACGTACTTACTTGCATGGATAATTGTAGGCCTGGGTGCTTTTGTATACCGCACGCTTGCCAATAATATTTTTGTAAGGTCCTATCCTTACCGTGTGGCTGCGCTTAAACAAGAACAGGGCGGCGTAACAGCAATTAGTTTAGAGCCTTTAGATAAAAAGCTATCGTTTACACCGGGTCAGTTTATATTTATTAAGTTTGCTCTTAATGCTAAACGGGGCATTGCAAACGAATCGCATCCTTTTAGTATTGCAAGTGCTCCTAACGACAGTAAAATACAGCTTTATGTTAAGTCTCTGGGTGATTTTACTAGTAGTCTTAAAAACTTAGAAGTTGGTAGCATTGCTCAGTTGCAGGGCGCTTATGGCAGGTTTAGCTTTACACGTTTTAGCAACTCTCCGCAAGTTTGGATAGCCGGCGGAATTGGAGTAACGCCATTTTTAAGTATGGCCAAGAGCTATACTAAAAACAGCCCAAAAGTTGATTTAATATACACTGTAGCGCAGCGAACAGAACTTTTAGATCAAAAAGCTTTGGCAGAAATTTTACCAAATCAGTTTAAAACTTTTAGATATTTTCCATATATTACTTCACAACAAAAAGGTTATGTAACAGCTAAAAAAATCCAAACCATGAGTGGTAGTTTTAAGGGCAAAGAAATATTTATATGTGGACCGCCGACATTTATGCGCCAGCTAAGGTTACAGTTGCGCGAACTTGGCGTACCCAACAGTAGAATACACACAGAGGAGTTTGCAATTACATGAAATTGAAAATAGCTGTCGCAGTTACTCTGATTGTTGGATTTGTTACAACCGGAGTAATTATGTTTGTTGGGCTTTTAGCCACCTAGCAAGGTTATACTAAGTGCATGGTATTAAAAACAATATTTGCAGCTGGCTGCTTTTGGGGTGTGCAGTTCTACTTTGACCAAATAGAAGGGGTTGTATCAACGGCAGCGGGCTATACCGGCGGCCATACAAAAAACCCAACCTATGAGGATGTATGCTACAAAGATACAGGGCATGCCGAAGCTGTACTGATAGAATTTGACGACTCACGGGTTAGCTTTGAAATGCTCGTAAAACAATTTTTATATATGCACGACCCTACACAGGTTGGCGGGCAGGGGCCAGATATTGGTAGCCAATATCGAAGTGCAATTTTTTATACCACTGATGCACAAATGCAAACTATCCAAGATGTATTTGCAGCCCAATCTAAAGATTACGATAAGCCCATTGCTACACAAATTACCCCGGCAGCCATATTTTATCCAGCCGAAGATTATCACCAAAAGTTTACTGCTCGCACCGGCCGCGGTATTTGCCATAAGCCCTTCAAGGTAATGTAGTTCATTCTACACCTTGTAAGCATTAGCCCATCAGGGTAAACTAAATCACATGGCTACAACTACTAAAAAATCTACGACACGTAAAAAACCAACACCTACAAAAAAATTATCATCAGCTAAGACCACTAAAAAAACAGTTGCTAAAAAAGTTACAAAATCTCCAGTAAAAAGTACTGTAAAAACAGCACCGGCTGTTGCAGTAAAAGCAAGCGATAAAAAAGCTAAGTCAACTAAGACACCATTAACAACTATGCAAAAACTATTCCGCTGGAATCTATGGCTAGCAATTTTGCACGCACTTCAAGCAGTAGCAGTTATTGCACTTACTAAAACAGGTTTAGGTATACAGCCCGTTACTACAAACTACTTAACACTAGACACCTTAGCTAGCACTGCCGAAAAGCCGGTTCTAGTAGCGGCAACTAGGCACTTGTTTGACGTGCGTTTATCTTGGCTCATCGCTGCATTTTTTATAATGTCAGCCATTGCACACCTGCTTATAGCAACACGTTACCGCAAAACTTATGAATCTAACCTAGCTAAAGGTATTAATAAAGCTCGCTGGATTGAATACAGTCTTAGCGCCAGCACCATGATGGTAGCGATTGGCTTCTTAGTAGGTATATTCGACATTAGTACGCTATTGCTGATGTTTGCGCTAACAGCTGTAATGAACTTGTGCGGTTTAGTAATGGAAGTAAGCAACCAAGGCAAAGACAAACCTAACTGGCTTAGTTACATAGTTGGCTGCATAGCTGGCATTGTGCCTTGGATCGTGTTTGTAATTTACTTGTTGGGGGCAAATCAATACAGCGAAGGCGGCGGTGCGCCAACGTTTGTTTACTTTATCTTGGCTAGTATATTCTTGATGTTTAATAGTTTTGCCTACGTAATGTACAAGCAATACACTAAAAAGGGCAAATGGGCAGATTACCTTTATGGCGAACGTGTTTACATGGTTCTATCGTTAGTTGCTAAGTCATTGCTTGCATGGCAAGTATTTGCCGGCGCCCTCAGGCCTTAGTATTTTGACTATTTCTTAGCTATAAACTGCAGTCCGCACGCACCATACTCCTCAGTACGGATTGTTTGCGGGCTTCGTTTATATCAAACAACTAGCCTAAAAAACTAAGGTCTTACAGCTTATCTGATTAGGGTTAACAGATATAACAGTGTAAAATAAGGGTAATGGAACAAGTTACAATCGACAAATTAGTGCACGGCGGGCAAGGGTTGGCAACACTGGAAGATGGCCGAAAGGTCTTTGTGTGGAATGCGCTGCCCGGCGAAACAGTAGCTTTGCGTATGCTTAAAAGTAAAAAAGGCTTTGCCGAGGCTATCGCCGAAGAAATCGTTACACCTAGCGCCGACCGTATTGTGCCGGTTGAGCCGGATAGCTATTTAGCAACCAGTCCTTGGCAAATTATGACTTTCGATGCCGAAAATAAATATAAAAAAGAAATTTTGTCCGAAACATTTGAGCGTGAAAAAGTCACATTGCCTAATTATGATTTTATTGGTGGCAACCAACACAAGGCCTACCGAAGCAAAATGGAGTTTGGCTTTTGGGGTGATAACGATGGAATAAGTTTGGCGCATTTTGTACGTGGCAGTCACGGCAAAACCAAAGTTAAGGGCAGTATGTTAGCAATGCCAGGTATAAACACTGCGGTTGCAGATCTTGTTGCGCAACTAAACGCACTTACAAAAACTAAGCACCCAATCCGTGCCGGCGATATTAAGTCTGTTATTTTACGTAGTAATCAGGCAGGCGACACGGTGGCGGCTTTGTTTGTTAAGCCAAAAAAATTCCCAGATCTTACTTTGCCAGCATCATTAAAAGGCCTCTGCGTTTA
>JAYUWM010000004.1:0-2582 GCA_043753565.1 bacterium | reverse complement strand
TTGGCGATTTGCCAATTAAGGTAGTACACGCCAGCTCAGATAAATCGCTCGACTATATTACTGGCGACCAAGCGGTAATTGTTGACCCACCACGCGCTGGCCTGGGCAGCTACGTTACTAACCACCTTTTACAGGTTAAACCACCGGCTATTGCTTATTTATCTTGCAATCCAAGTACCCAAGCCAGGGACATCAAGCTTCTACAAGAAGCTGGCTACAAAATTGAATTCTTTGAAGGCTACAACTTTTTCCCACGTACACCTCATATAGAATCTTTAGCTATTCTACAGTTGTCCAATTCATAAACTCGTCATATACTGCTTTTATATAAGCATAACAATAAAGAGGTAGCTATGAATCCTGATACTGATCTACATACAAATTCGATATATCCTGAAGTTCCGCCCACAGACCCATTGCCCGAACAGCAGCCGCCGGTACAAGTTTATTCCGAGCAATTTACAAGCCCTGCTGTATCAGTGAAAACCGATCAGTTGTTGACCCCAAAACAAGACGCGTCACTAGCGGCTCTTGCAAGCGCACCGTCTATGGCCGTCGTAAAAACACTTAGCACACGGGGTTTAGAATATTTGTTTATGTCTATCTGTCTTTGGATAGGAGCAACGGGCCTCGTTGCAAGCTTACTGTTGCTTGTTAATGGTCAAACAAGTGCATCAACACTGGCCTTTCCGGCTACTAGTTTAGTAGTCTGCATACCAATCTTTGCATTATTTTTTATAAGATTAAAAAAAGCCGAACTTGCAGATCCGGCACTACGATTTGATGCGTCTAAGCGTAGAACATCTCAAATAACACAAGTTTTGGCATTTTTGACTTCGTTGTTTAACATAATAACTTTTGTATACTTGCTTATTGCAGCAACGGCAGGTAACAGTGTTGTGTCACTGGGCAAGGCAGTTATTAATCTGCTTGTCATATTAGTTATAGCAGGTGGAATATTAGCTTATTACTGGGTAGACGAACATCGTTCGTTTAATAAATAGGTTATTGCAATGAATACATCTAATAAAATGTACAAGTATTACGTCGGGCTAGGGGTATTAGGTATTTTTACTATTGTCATACTAGGCATAACAATCACAAAAGGTGTTACAGCCAAACAAGACAATATGACTAAAAAAAGGTCTAGAGAAATCGCTAAAGATCTAAATACATATGTAACTAAAAATAAAAAAATTCCCGAATCGTTAGACGAGGCAGGTATAAAAGATGTTCCTAGTACCATCACTTATAAAAAAGATTCGGGTACAGAGTACACATTCTGCGCAACCTACAAAGAAGCATATAGCTATGGTTCAACTAACCCAACATCACTATTAAGCGGTTCTTCGTTAAAACAAAGTAGCAGCTATGAAGACGATTCACGTTACGAATCTAGCGCATCGTCCTATAAGTTATCAAGCCTATATCCTACTTATTCGTATAAAAAGGGCGAAAATTGTCAGACAATTAAACCGTATTTAAACACAACAAGTTACACGCAGCCATCGATTAGGTCAACCACTCCTAGCGCGTCAACTTCAGCCCGCGACACAGTAAGGCGTACAGATATAAATGCCTTGCATGCGAAGTTAGAAGAATACTACAATGAAAATGACGGGTACCCATCAACGTTTACTGCCACTACTTTTCCCGGCATAGACAATGCAGTATTAATTGATGCTGCAGGTAAAACAATTGTTATTGCAAAAGCCACAGCTAACGAATCCGCTGCCCTTGCAGTTGCACCGCCGACTACAATAGCAAACTACCTGTATGTTCCATTTAACTGTACCGGTACATTATGTAAAGGTTACATACTAAAAACGTTTATCGAATCAACAAGTGGTGCATATCCTAATCCTTATACAAAAAAAGGTCTAAATAACTAGGATGAAACTGCATAGATTTTTTGCTGGTCACTTGCATGACAAATTTGGCCCGATAGAACTACGCAAACATGTTTGGATAAACGACCCGGCGCTTATTAATCAATGGTCACGCGTACTACGTTATAAGCTGGGCGACGATCTAGTATTGTTTAATGGTAAGGGCGAAGACCGCTTGTACAAAATACATAAGTTCGAAGAGAATAGTATTGGCCTAGAGCTTGTTACCGAACTTGAACCGGTGTACCCAAAGCGCGAATTGTATTTGTTTTTTAGTATGCTCAAAAAAGATAAAAACGAATGGGTATTACAAAAATGTACCGAACTCGGCGTAAGCCACTTTATACCAATGCTTAGTGACCGTACTGAAAAAACAGGTTTTGACAGCGAGCGGGCAGTAAAAATTGTGCAAGAAGCAGCTGAACAATGCGGCCGAAGTGATATACCTAGGGTGCGTGAACCACTAGGGTTGCAGGCTGCACTACTTGAATTTAGCGGCAAAATGACTTTGTATTTTGCCGAACAACACGAAGGTACATTAGATACGGCTGGCACCACAGAACCGTGCGGTGTATTTATAGGCCCTGAAGGTGGGTGGACAGATGCCGAAAAAGTACTATTGGACGCACATTGCCAAAAACTAAATATTGCCCAATTTACTTTGCGCGCTGAGACGGCTTGTGTAACCGCTTC
>JAYUWM010000003.1:0-8023 GCA_043753565.1 bacterium | reverse complement strand
TTAACAGAAGTATGTGCTGCGTACCCCAAGTATCTAAGAGTGGTGTCTTAATAGAAGCGCTAGAAGCAACTAAATAAATTAGTAAGCGTAAGCATTTCTTTTAAATTTGCTGATGTTGCGGCATACTAAGGGACATGTATAGGCCAAAGTACAGCAAACAAAAACAACAATCTACAAAGCATGTATCTAAAAAATTAACTGTACTAACTGCAGCAAGTTTTGCAGCTTTTTGTGTGCTATCAATACTTGTTGTTGTGCTGTCACTTATGCTTATTACGCGTAACCGCGAAAACCTTAGCTTAAAAAATGATACTAATACACTAGCTTTAGCGTATTACAAAAAGGGCAACGAACTTACTGTTGCCCGCACAGATCTTGCTGCTAATGGTGCGTTACCTGACGTGGCAAGCTTTGGGCAACAGTGCGCAAGTGGCACAAACCAAGATCAAGCTTTGTTTACACTGCTAAACAGCACACCCATCGATGGCTATAATGTGTTTTTGGTTGAATGTCGGAGTAATATTACAGCCGGCCGCGGGGAACCACGGGTAGTTGTGTTTAGAATAAACAAAGATGGCACAAAAGAACTCACTTACGGTGCGTCAGCAACAGAGCCACTATGTATTTCTAACAAGCTACCTGTAGCATCAAAAATAAGTACAGCCTTAAGCATTCCTGTTTGTGTAGCTAATTAATTGGTGCCACAAAACCGTGTCGTAACTGCGCTATTAAATAAAATGACCCGGTTGCTAAACCTACATCTTCTGTTTGGGCTATTAATTCTGAATATGCCTGTTTTTGATCACTAATAATTACGCTGTTTATACCCAGCTTTTGCGCTTGCAACTGCATAGTTTTACAAGACTGCGACACGCTATGCATATCTTGAGTTAAATTAAATGTTGTTAGCAATAACTGCTTGGTTATAGGCTTAATCTCTGCTAACACGTCGGCGTACTCTTTACCCTGTTTCATTGCCAGTAAAATAACAAACTTTTTGTTTGGGTACTGCTGTTGCAGGCTTGCCACAAAAGCATGCATTTTTTGTTGATTATGCGCCCCATCAAAAATAATTTTTTTACTTCCAACTTTTTTAACATCCATTCGGGCCGGTATATAGGTTTTTTTGGCAGCCGTAATCGCTTGTGGGCTACACTGGCTACCCTGACGCTTTAAAAATATATTTACCGAGTATAATGCCAAGGCAAAGTTACGCTGCTGATAGGCAGGCAGTTTACTACTAACAATTGCTGGCTGATCTATAATATGTAGATCTGCATTTTTAAGTTGTACTCTGGTAAGAATCGAATCCATAATATCGTGCTGCTGTTTGTACATACAAACAATGTTTTGGTCTTGAATTATGCCAGCCTTTTGCGCAGCAATATCTTTGAGTGTGTTACCTAGTACGTGCATATGGTCAAAACCAATATCTGTAATAACACAGATTTTGTCGGTGCGTTCAACTACATTAGACCCATCTTGAAGACCGCCCAATCCAGTTTCTGTAACAGCAGCTTCAACCCCCAACTTATTAAACACCCAGTAGGCAAATGCCATCAAAAGTTCAAAGTATGTCGGCTGTTGCGGCGCAGTATCTATAAGCTTTATAAACTGTTCTAAGTAATTACAAAAGTCTTTTTGGTTTAAGGGCTGGCCGTTAATTTGTACACGCTCAGCAACTGTATCTATATGCGGTGATACTGTTAGGCCTACGCTATACCCCATGTGTTGCAACAATGCTGCACAATAATATGACGTAGATGTTTTACCGCTAGTACCTGCTACATGTATTACTTTTAAATTATTCTGCGGGTTGCCAACATGTGTCATCAATTTCTGCATACGGTCTAGGGTTATATCTTTACCTATAATTTCTTTAACTGCAGGTATATATTTTTGCAAAGCTATTTCGGCATCTAAAAAAGTACTAATAATCATAGGTTACTGTAAGGACGCCGTTAAACGTGATACGTTTTCGATTATTTTTTTACTATTTGAGCGTTTGTGCCAAGAAGCTTTTTTAACTTGCCTACTTCCCGCAATATATCGCTCTTCTATCTTGCGCAGCACTTTAACGCTTTGTGTATCGTAAATAAGCATTGATACTTCAAGATCTAGCTCAAATGATCTAATGTCTAAGTTACTAGACCCAACTACAATTGTGTCGTCGTCGATCGTCACATGCTTTGTATGTAAAAATACCGGTTTTTTGTAAAGATATACTTTTACTCCTGCTTGTAATAGTTCTTCGTAATAAGACCTTTGGGCGTGGCCTACAAGTAGCTTATCGATACTGTCTGAGTTAACCATTATTACCTGAACTCCACGCTGAGCAGCACTAGTTAATGCTGTCATTAATGCTTCGTCAGGTACAAAATACGGTGTTACAATAAAAATCCTCTTGCTAGCATTTTGTGCCAGTTGAGTATAAAGTTTTAGATTAGTACTTTCTGTATAGCCTGGACCGCTAGGTAATACTTGTGCATTTGCACTACCAACTTCAGCAGGTACAATACCGGCTGTCAACATATATGATGTTTCGCTGTGCCAATCTGTTCTAAAAACTGCGCCTAATTGCCATACCACAGGGCCTTGAATCCTAGTAACTAGTTCTTCGTAATATAGTTCGTCTTTGCGGTGATATTTTTTATTTACAATATTTAGTGATCCAGTGTAGCCAAGCGTGTCGTCAATAACGACAATCTTACGGTGATTACGCAAATCTGGCCGTGTAAACCCTTTGCCGGGCTTAAGCTTAAATGGTAGCATTGCGTGCCATAAAATACCGCTAGATGTAAGTCGTTTTTTAAGTTTTTTTGTATTTGGGAAACTGCGATTGGCAAGTGCATCAAAAAGTACATATACTTGTACTCCACGAGTTACTGCAGCTTCTAGAGCAGCTATGACTGGCTCACTTGTATCGTCTAATACCAATATATAATATTCAAAAAATATACGCTGCTTTGCGCTGGTAATATCTTTAACTAGTAAGTCGATAGATTTTTGATAATCGTCTAAAAATTCTATTTTGTTACCCTTCCAGACTGGTAAGCCGCCAAGCGCATTATTTAGTGCGATTGTCTTTTGTTGTGTTGAACTAAGGTTTTTTGTTGCCACAATGGTTTTAAGTTTACTAAGTTCATATGCAACTTTTTTGTCGGCAATTTTTTGCAGGTGTCGCCTGTGTTTTGGCAAGCGCGGTGATCCAATTGTTAAAAAAACCAGCGTGCCAATTACTGGTTCTAACATTATAAGCATTAACCATGCTGTAGCGCTGGTCGGTTTGCGGTTTTTAGGAATTGTAAACAGCATAAAAATACGAAGTAACCATTCAAAAACTAAAAACGCACCAACTAAAGAACTCCAGTTTGCCTGCATTTACTTAGCCTGGTCTTTTGGCGGATCTAAAAGTCTTTGGGTAGTGCTGTTATTGGCATCTTTTAGTGCCTGCTGCAAAACATTAATTAAACTTTGGGCATGTTGCTGGCTCATACCTACGCGCGCTACAGGAACTTGCTGATCATTAGTAAAAGACTGTTGCATAAAATTAAGTGTCACACCGTTATTGTTGGCCAAAACTTGTACGCCATCGCTAAAAATAATATGTTGTGGTGCTAAACCCACCATAAATGCTTGTACCTGTTGGGATACATGCTGCATATCATCTTGCTTTTTATATCCTGCTAAATCCCATAACTTATCTGCATCGTCCTCTGACATGTCGTAATGTGTAATTATAAGTTCTAAAATATCTTCACTTGGCCGTAGTTCGCCGTTTTCAAAACGAGCTAAACGCTCGCCCGGCACCTCTATAGCAGCCGATACTTCTAGTAGCGACTCATTAACGCGTAGGCGTCTTGCGCGCAAGGCACTGCCAAGGTTGGCGTAAGGCGAATTATGTAAGTTTCCCATTGGGGTAAATAATACCGTTTTTATCTGTTTTTATCAAGCATCAGCGGAATATTTTTTACTATTATGTACGCCCTTGGGGTTATACTTAATGTTAAATGCACATACAGCAAAACGTAAGCCTTAAACTATACAGCACAATGCGACTTGGCGGCGACGCTAGTTTTGTATGTACCATAAAAAGTGACCATGATCTACTACAAGCTTTAGACTTTGCACAAAAACAAGCAATACCGTGGCGCGTAATTGGGTTAGGTAGCAACATAATATGGCGCGACCAAGGCTATAACGGTCTGCTTATTGTTAATGCAATCAATAGTTTTGAAAGAATCGGTGAGACAACTTTAACTTTTGGTGCGGGCAATAATTGGGATGATGCAGTAAAAACTAGCGTTGACTTGGGTTTAAGCGGCCTAGAAGCACTTAGCCTTATACCTGGTACAGTTGGTGCCACACCCGTACAGAATGTGGGTGCATATGGGCAAGAAGTTGCAAATGTCATGACAAACTTAAGAGCGTACGATACACAAGAAAAGCAGTTTATAATAATGAAGCCTGATGACTGCGAATTTGGTTACCGCACCAGCCGCTTTAAAACCGCGGGTAGCAGCAGGTTTATTATTGTTAGTGTTACTTTTGAATTAAGCAAACAATCACCTACCCCTCCATTTTATGAAAGCCTACAAACATATTTAGATTTAAATAATATAAAAAATTACACGCCTGCTTCTATCCGTACAGCTGTTATTGCTATACGTGCAAGCAAACTTCCCGACCCAGCAAAAGTAGCCAACAACGGGTCTTTTTTTGCAAACCCGATAGTTAGCGTTAGCCAATACAACGCACTGCATACAAGTTATCCAGATATTAAAGCTTGGCTACAGCCAGACAATAACTATAAATTGTCAGCAGGTTGGTTGTTACAAAAAGCAGGTTTTAGTGATGTACAAGATACAGACACCGGTATGGCAACATGGCCAACCCAAAATTTAGTTATAGTAAACCAAAATGCCCGGAGTACCAAGCAACTTATTATTTTTACCCAAAAAATTGTAAGCAAGGTGCAAGAAATGTTTAATGTAGTGCTACAACAAGAACCAGAACTATTACCTTAATTAGGTAGTGGGAACTGCTGTGCAAAGCCGCGAATCTGGTCATGAATAATTGCTAGTTTTGAACTGTTATTAGCATCTTTTACGGCAGCGTGTATCCACTGTGCAACCTGCACCATCTCTGGCTCTTTCATACCACGTGTAGTAAGCGCCGGCGTACCAAGCCTAACGCCACTTGGGTCAAACGGCGACCTGGGGTCAAATGGTACTGTGTTTTTGTTGACAGTAATTCCCGCCATACTCAAAGCTTTTTCGGCTTCCTTGCCAGAAATCCCCATGTTGGTTAAATCTATCACCATTAAGTGATTGTCAGTACCATCTGTGACTAGTTTAAATCCTAGTTGCATAAGCTCTTCACTTAGCTTTTTAGCGTTTTTTGCAATTTGCATACCATACTCTTTAAACTGCGGTGTTAGGGCCTCTGCCAGCGCAACGGCTATTGCTGCGGTTTGATGGTTGTGTGGGCCACCCTGCAAACCAGGTATTATTGCACGGTCTATTAGTGAAGGAATGTTTTCTTTAGTACGGGCTGGTTTAACCAAAGGGTTTGAAGGGTTGCCGTTAGCCAAAATAAGCGCACCACGTGGCCCACGTAGTGTTTTGTGGGTTGTTGTCATGGTAACGTCTACTATGCCAATTGGTGTTGGATGTGCACCTGCTACTACTAGCCCGCTAATATGTGATATATCTGCTGCTAAAAATGCACCTACATCGTCAGCAATGACACGCAGGGCCTTCCAATCTATTTGCCTTGGGTAGGCTGTTGTGCCGGCCATAATTAGCTTTGGCTTTTCTTTTTTAGCTAGTGCTGCAATGGCATCGTAATCCATAAAACCATTTTTATCAGTTGTGTACTGCACGCTGTCATATATAGTGCCCGAAAAATTTACTTTAAGACCATGTGTCATGTGGCCACCAAAATATAGTGACATACCCATCACTTTGTCGCCTGGGTCTACTAATGCGTAGTAAATTGCCTGGTTAGCTGGTGAACCGGAATACGCCTGCACGTTTGCATGCGTAACGCCAAATAGTTCTTTAGCGCGGTCACGCGCCAAGTTTTCTACTTGATCTACGATTTCGCAACCTCCGTAATAGCGTTGGCCCGGATAGCCTTCTGAATATTTGTCAGTTAAACGTGATCCCAATGCCTCTAGCACAGCTCCACTGGTGTGGTTCTCACTTGGTATCATTTCTAGGCCTTCAGCCTGTCTTTTTACTTCTAGTTGAATTAATTTTTTTACTGCATCATCACTGTTCATAGGTATATCCCTTTGGTTTAAGATTTTATAGATAGTGTTTGCAGTTAATTTATACCATTACTTAATAATACATCTTGCCCTAGCAATGATTCAAGGTAAAATACACATCTGTGTAGGTTATACCCCCTGTGATATACTACATGCACTATATGTCTGATTCTAATCAAAAAATAGGTCTTTTAATTCAGCAAGTTCGCCAGGAACGTGGCCTAACGCAAGCTGAGTTTGCCTCCAAACTTCGTACAAGTCAGTCGGCAATTAACCGCATCGAAAATGGTAAACAAAACCTCAGCCTAGAAACTCTGGCACGCATAAGCGAGGTATTACAAAAACAACTTATTAAAGTTGGCAACGACGGCCTTAACCTGCGTATTGAAGGCGGGCATGAGCTTAAGGGCACTATTCAGCTTAAAACTAGTAAGAATGCTGCTGTGGCCCTACTTTGTGCCAGCCTAATTAACCACGGAGTCACGCGCTTTACATCATTCCCGCGTATCGAAGAAGTTTACCGCATTATAGAAGTGCTAGAAAGCATTGGTGTAAAAGTAAAGTGGCTACCTGGTAATGACCTAGAAATTAGACGCCCAGCTGTTTTAAAGCTAGATAAGCTAGACGCCGTTGCTGCACGTAAGACACGCAGTGTACTAATGCTTATAGGCACATTAATGCATGAATTTAGCGCTTTTAAGATACCCTATGCCGGCGGCTGTAAACTGGGCGAACGTACTGTGGCACCACACATGTTTGTATTAGAGGCGTTTGGTGTAGATATTAAATCACCAAGCGGCCACTACGATATACACGTTAAACGGCGCCAACCTGGCCGCGTTGTGTTGTATGAACAAGGTAATACCGTTACTAACAATGCCCTGATGGCGGCAGCAAAAACAGCTGGCCAAACTACCATACACTCGGCTAGTGCCGATTATATGGTTCAAGACTTATGCGGCTTTTTGCAAAAACTTGGGGTTAAAATAGAAGGCTTTGGCACTACCCAACTGCGCATAACTGGCGTGACTAATATCAAAAAGAACATTACCTATGCACCTACCGAAGACCCCATAGAAGCCATGTTCTTTTTAAGCACAGCAATTACTACAAACAGCAAAATTACTATTACTCGAGTACCAGTTGATTGGATCGCACTAGAACTATTAAAACTAGAAAAAATGGGCGTCAAACTAAAAATTGGCCAACGCTACAAAGCCCGTAATGGCATTATTGATTTAGTAGATATTATTGTAGAAAAACGCAGTAAGCATCTAAAGCCATTAGATGACAAAATACACCCAAATGTATGGCCAGGATTAAACCCAGATAACTTGCCATATTTTGTTCCTATTGCTGCTGCTATTAACGGCCGAACCCTCATACACGACTGGATGTTTGAAAATCGTGCCATATACTACACCGAAATGTCAAAAATCGGCATGAACGTCGAACTAGCAGACCCACACAGATTATATATACAAGGCCCAACTAAATTTAGTGCCGCCGAATTAGTGTGCCCACCGGCACTGCGCCCTGCTAGCTTATTATTAATAGGCATGCTTGCAGCCAAAGGCCCGTCTATTTTGCGCAACGTTTACACTATTAACCGTGGCTACGAAGACATTGCAGAGCGCTTAAACAGCATTGGTGCCCGCATTACTGTACTGAACGATATTTAAAAGCCCGCAAGTTATTGCGGGCTTTTATTAATTATATATTTGTTATTTAGTTGTTCTGGCGTTTTGC
>JAYUWM010000002.1:0-2639 GCA_043753565.1 bacterium | reverse complement strand
GCAGCGATACCTATGAGATATATAGGCAATATTACTCAGGGCGTATTCGTTAATAGATTCGTCTATTTTGGCAGGTACATTACCGGCTGCAAGCTGCTTTTTAATAAGCTTCCAGCGGCGCTCAAGGTAGGCAAAGTTTTTTGGGTCGGGGCTGTCTATGTTTGTATAATCTTCAACTATCTGCACAAAAGAATATAGTTTGAATACATCATCCCTAGCATTTTTTGGGAAGAGCTTACTGCTCCAATAGTATGAAGTGCTATATTTTTTGATAGATTTTTGTTGTGGACCCATGCAGTATATTATGACAAATATTTAACTATTTTACTGACGTAAAATACACAAACAGTAAGATGCTATGAGCTGCGGCCAGCGAGGCTTTGTACTAGGCTGCACAAAAAGTCGTAACCTTCTGGCAAAAACTGATCTTTATGCTTTTTTAGCGCGGCTGTGGCTTGCTGAATGTGATACTCTGACTGTTCTATGGCATAGTCTACAGCACCTGTTTCTTTGTATATTTCTTTTACACGATCAAATTCTGCCTGGGTAATATTTTGGCTACCCAACACACTTGTTAAAAAGTTTTTATCAGCGTGGTCGGCATTTTTTAGCGCACTTATAGCTAGCAATGTACGTTTGCCCTCGCGGGTGTCATCGATAGGGTTTTTGCCAGCCTCTTGCTGCGATGCAAAGGTACCTAAAATATCATCTGTAATCTGAAAAGCTCTGCCGGCGTGCATAGAATAGTCATATACAGACTGCAGTGTTGTGTGATCTGCACCGGCTAGCGCCATACCAAATTGCAATGGATTTAAAAATGTATAGTGGGCAGTTTTCCATTCAAATACATTATCAACGGCTTTAGGGTCTACAGTAACTGAAGCCTCGTTATATATATCGTTAATTTGGCCGTGTCCTGTCACTATAAGTGCATTATTAATTAATTGTACGGCCTTTAGTTTGTAACTATCGGCTACATCTAATTTTGCAATTAATGTTTGTGCGTAGTGTGCGCCTATAAAAGCACCGTTCATGGCACCAGCCTCGCCAAAATGATAGCTGTTACCCGCTAAGTGTTGCTTGGCATGATATTTAGCTACGCTAACGTGTGCTGCATCACCGCCGCGCCTTGTGGCTGATTTATCCATAATGTCATCTAGCACTAGTATGTAGGCGTGCAGCATCTCTACGGCGGCCGCAGCAGTGGTTATCATATCCATATCTTTGCCACCGCACATTGTGTAGCCGACGGTGGTTAGTGCGCCGCGTATGCGCTTACCGCCGCGCAGTAAAACTTGGTTGTAGGCATCAACAACAGTGTATGAAAATGGCGTGTAGTTTTTTAGTGCATCTTCAGATAAAATTCTTGCGTGTACTTCGACCCGGGCATCTATTACTTGTTTTTGTTCAAGTAGGGCTTTAGAAAAATCGATTTTTTGCATTATAGCCCTAGTGACTTTTTAACTGTTTTATAAAATACTTTCATATCGTTGGATTCGTTAGTAATAAAAATGTCACTACGTTCTTTAACATCTATCATGCTTAATGTGGCATGGTCGCCGCTATGGCTCATTTCGGCCTGCTCTTCGCTCAAAAACTCTTCGAATGTCTTGTTGTCTTCGGCGCCCCTGCCGCGGCTGGCAGACTGTATGCGGTCGTATCGCACCCGCGGGTCGGCATCAAGCCAAATCATTTTACCGCCTAGTTCGTGTACCCTAACAGCCTCGCCTGGGTTGCGTAAACTACCAGTTACAAGCCCGGCATATGCAACATCACCGCCTTCAACATTATATAAATCTACGGCTTTGTCTATTAAAACACCTAGTCCACCCACGCGGCGCCACTCGGCACTTATAGTGCGCAGGGCTTTGCGTTCCACAGTTAGCCCGCGGGCACGTGCTTCATGGCGCAACAAGTCGCTGCTACTAACATACAAAAAATTATATTCGGCAGCCAAATAGGCTGCAAAGCTGTCTTTACCACTGCCGTTAGTACCCGAAAGCCCGTACAAAATCATGTATTTAGTCTACCACGCTAGGCGTGGCTGCCCAGCTGCGCTAAATCTACAGCTAAGCTTGCCATACGATTTGTTATAGACGTAGGATCTAATATATCTTCTGCTGGCCCAGTTTCTGAAATGTGTTTACGCATTAAAGTGTAGCCGAGTTCTGGATTAATTTGTTCACCGAGGTGATGTGTTTGTATATACGCTTGCACAAATTCTGTACTACGATAGTTACCCTCTACTGCAGGTGCTATTTTAGCGACTTCATAATCTCTAGTTGGTTTTTCGACATACATAACATCTACGCAGTTACGCAGCCAAACATTTGTTGCCGCTATGTCATACGCCGTTAATGCACCTATAAATTCTGGGCCTAATTTTTTAGCTAAATCATCAATAACTGGCGCTTGGTTTGTGTTGAGGTCTAGCTTAATGTGACCTACCGCAGTGTGTGCAATATATGATTCTAACCTTGTTGGTATACCGCCGAATAGTTTTGCAACTTCTAATCGTTTCTCATCATCAATTGCATCAAGCCCGTAAAAAATATTGGCAATTTCGGGGCCTGACGAATCTAGCATCTTGCCAGGTAGGGTTTCGGCGCTGTCTAGCATAGCTACAGCTTTTTTCTTAT
>JAYUWM010000001.1:0-24394 GCA_043753565.1 bacterium | reverse complement strand
CAAACTGCTTAGCGACAACGAAGTTATAGAGCTAGCAGACAAAATTTTCCGCATAATTGATACTGATCAAGAATTCTTGCTAGATGGCTTCCCGCGTACTTTAGATCAAGCAGATTGGTTGTTTGCTCAGCACAAGGCAGGGCTTATGAACATAACCTGTGTACTGCACCTTCAGGCTAACGAAGATATAGTTAAAGAGCGTTTGTTGGGCCGTGGCCGCCAAGATGACACCCACGAATCTATTAGTGTGCGCTTTGCGGAATACGGCGCAGTTACCTTGCCAATTATGAACGACTTAGAGCAAAAGGGCATTAAGGTACACCACATTAACGCCGAACAAAGCCCAGACCAAGTGCACCAGGACGTGTTAAAGGCCTTAGGCAAGTAAGTATGTACACCCGCGTAAAAACAGATGCCGAAATTAAAGCCATGCGTGAAAGTGGCCGCATGCTGGGCACAGTATTAAACGTATTAGTACAGCAGACCGTTGTTGGCATGACAACAAAAGAAGTAGCCCAGATTGCGGCAAGGGAACTTAAATCCCTTGGTGGCAAAGCGGCCTTTTTAGGTTACGAAGGCTTCAGGGACGTTATTTGTATATCTGTTAATGACGCTGTTGTGCACGGTATACCCAGCGACCACTATGTACTGCAAGACGGTGATATTGTAGGGCTAGACTTTGGTGTTAACTACCACGGCATGATTACCGATGCAGCCCGCAGCATTATTGTAGGTACGCCAAAACCAGCCGACCAAATGCTCTTACAAGCTACCAGCCATGCACTAGATGCAGGTATTTTTGCTGTTAAAGACGGCTGCAAAACAGGCGATATAGCTGCTTCCGTGCAGGCGGTTTTAGATAAGGGTAAGTACGGCATAGTGCGTGACCTGGTTGGCCACGGTGTTGGCCACCACGTACACGAAGAGCCCAATGTGCCTAACTACGGCCGTGCCGGAACAGGTGATAAGCTAGTGGCCGGCATGACAATTGCAATCGAACCTATGGCCACATTGGGTGACTGGCGTGTACGCCAACACCGTGACGGCTGGACAGTGTTAACCGCCGACGGCAGCCGCAGCGCGCACTTTGAAGACACAGTGTTAATTACCAAAGACGGCGCCGAAATTTTAACCCGAGTTTAACGCTGTAAGCGTTCGGCTATAGCAAATTGCATAAAATAGACCTCTAAACCGGGGTCTATTTTTGGTTGGTCGCCAAAATATTGCTGTGTAAATTGTTCGCGTGCAAGCAAAACCTCTTTAAGGCGTGGTGACTTTGAGGCCACCAAGCCGTCGGTAGTAGCATCAAACAAATCTAGGGCTCGCCTAAATGCACCGTCAAATGACTGTGTATCGCCACTAGCGTAAGCCTTGGCGCTGCGGCCAACTTCGCTGCCAATGTTGCCCATCTGGGCAGCAAAACTCATTTCTTGCCATTTTTCTTTGTCGAATATGTGCTTAATCATCCTGGTATTAGCTTATCAGTTCGGGATATTTTTTTCTGCAGATGCGGTGAAATTTTAACCCGAGTTTAACAATTTGCTTATGCTTGCGTTTGTTTTGGCCATACATCACAATACACACTATCTTAAATTATGTAATCTTATAGACTGGGGCCAATTATGAGTAGCGAAGCTTTTCGAACTGTTGCAAACATAGAAGTAAACCTTAGTACAATAGTGTATAACAGGACAACATTTACAGATGGTGATGGTAATCCAAACCGCTTTTTAGCAAACTCAACTGTTAGTGAAGTCTGCGCGGACGGATTGGCAGTGCTGGCCTTCTCGGGCGTTGTGGAAACAAATTCGCTACAGACAGCAGAGGAAGTTACTAAACTTCGCATTAGCGACCAAACTGCTAGCCTGGCACAAGAAATCACAAGTGCAAAAGAGGCAGTTGTCAAGGTCAACGAAAGATCCGCCCGCTTGCGAGCAGCATCGGCATACATATGCGGTGCAGGTACGATCATTTTTGGTAGTAGGTTTGCAGAAGAAGTGTCAGATAACGGTTTTAATGTAAAAAGCGCCATATCGGGTATACTCGCGCTGGGGTTTGCGGGCTTTCCATTAATCCAATCAGTAGCCATTAGCGATGGTACGCAATATAGTTTTGTGGGCGCTCAACGTAAAACGTTAGACACACTTGTTGAAAGTTCTAAAAGACTACAAAAACTAGAAATGCTTAGCCAAAACACTACAACTATAACCAAAACTTGAAATTGGACACATAGACTAAATAAACTACCCCTGTTATTTGCTTATGCTTGCGTTTTTAACGCCTTAGGGTTAGTCTTTATGGCAATGGATCAACTAACTCAACCAAGAAGACAATACTTAGATGGCGAGTATATAAGTATGCCACTTGTCGAATCGCACCTTAGTATGAATAGGGAACTTAGGTTGGGCACTGCACAGTATAGTAAGCTTATGAGCGATTTTATCAGTGCACCGCTATATGTAGATGACGAATCTACGGGTTCAACACTGACTGTTTTTGGTATAAGACCGTCCGAACATGCGACTGGTTCCGGAATACAACTAGCGGTTCCATTGGTTGTATATGATCGGCGGGTTTCTGATTTAATTATGCGTCCAGATACAGGTCTCTCACTACCTGATGACGATTCATTGGAACTGACTGTTATGAAGAACGACCCAGATTGCAGCAAAAAAATGCATGATTTTGTGGCCGAGTTTGCACCAGAACCAATAAGTCATAGCGGAGGGGCTATTCTTAATTTTGCTAATCTTATGGCGTACTATCTTAACGATTAGCTAAACTCTTGCGGTGAAACAACTATAAGCGGTATACTGCAACCATGTCTGATAATAAAAATGATCTTCCGCACTTTGTTGGTATAGATGTTGGCACCACAAGTGTTAGGTGTGTTGTTGGTGCCGTAAACCAGGCTGGCGAACCCGAAATTATTGGTTATGGTATCAGCGAAAACCAAGGTATGCGCAAAGGTGTGGTTACGCACCCCGACGAAGTTACAAACGCAATTATTGCTGCCATTAACGAAGCCGAGCGCCACAGTGGCCGCCGTGTTAATGCTGCCACAGTCAACATTAACGGATCACACGTTAGCGGCGTAAACAGCAAGGGCGTTATTGCCATTAGTGCTGCCAACCGCGAGATTACAAACGACGACCGCTACAGGGTAGAAGAAGCCGCCGCAGTAATGCAGTTGCCAGCCAACCGCGAGATTATTCAAGTTTTCCCTAAAAGCTACCGCCTTGATGGCCAAGACAACATTAAAGACCCAGTGGGAATGCAGGGTGTACGCCTTGAAGTAGATACCCATATTGTTACGGCCAGTAGCCCAAGTGTAAAAAGCCTAGATAACGCCCTGGCAAAAGCCGAAGTTACTATAAAGCACCGAACAGTAGGTAGTTTGGCTTCAGCCGAGGCTGTTTTGAACCGCCAACAAAAAGAAGCCGGTGTAGTTGTTATAGATATTGGTGCCGGTACCACCAACCTTGTTGTTATAGAAGACGGCGAAGTGCAGCACGTAGCCGTTATACCGATGGGCGGTACTCACATCACCAACGACTTAGCCATTGGCCTAAGAACCGATTTAGACATTGCTGAGCGCGTAAAACTAGAACATGCCAACCTTAGCAGCAAAAACCACCGTTCAGTGGCTGCAGTCACTATTGGCAAGACTCAGCACACCTTTAACGCTGATGACGTTCGCATGATTATAGAAGCCCGCGTTGAAGAGCTATTTGAATATGTAGATAAAGAACTTAAAAAAATTAACCGAAGTCGCAAGTTACCTGGCGGTGTAGTAATTGTGGGTGGTACCGCTAAGTTACCTGGTTTGGCCGAATTTGCCCGCGAACAGCTACAACTGCCAGCCCGTGTAGGCACATTGCTGCCAATTGGTGGCCTAGCCGATATTAATACCGATAGTAGTTACGTTAGTTGTATCGGCCTAATGCTTCTAGATATGATTTTAGATAGTAATATAGCAAACAGCGGCTACGACAGTGACAGTATTAGCCTTATTAAAAGCATCAGCCGCCTATTTAACCGCGTCCGTAAATAAACTTATACATTCCTGCGAATTTAATTTCTAAAAATTCCGCACACTTCTGGATGGCAAATGACAATATGTCTAATTCGCACACTTAGCTGGGAATTAAAAAACAAATTCCCAGCAGGCGTTCTGTCTGGCCCTACCGGGCCAAATGCTTCATATACACATCGTCACTTGCCGCGCAGCTTGCAAAGCATTACCAAAAAAAATGAAGCTTAGGAGCAGAACGCATGCAGTAAATTTATACTTTTAATTTACTGCTAAGTGTGCGGAATTTTTTGATAATGGTTTGCTTCTGAAATAACGCACCTAAACCTGTCTAAAAGCCCAAAGTTTTATACACCCCGAAGACGATTTTTGTTCACAAATTGGTTAATCTGTTTACCTTTGTTGAATAATGTAGCCTGTGTGCGCTATACTAGCCCTAGATATAGTACTAAGGGGAGTAACTGACGCTATGCCACAAGTAGATCCAGCTATCGAGACATTTGCACGTATTAAAGTGATTGGTGTAGGAGGTGCCGGTGGCGCCGCCATTAACCGTATGGTTGAAGCAGGCGTAGACGGCGTTGAATTTATTGCTGTTAACACCGATGCTCAGGCATTGCACTACAGCAAAGCCACAGTTAAAATCCATATTGGTAAAGATACAACCCGGGGCCTAGGTGCTGGTGCCGATCCAACAGTGGGCGAACGTGCCGCTGAAGAATCTAAAGAAGAAATCAAAAAAGCCATCGAAGGCGCAGATATGATATTTGTTACCATCGGTGCCGGTGGTGGTACTGGTAGTGGTGCTGGCCATATTGTTGCCAAAGCCGCCCGTGAATCAGGCATCCTTGTTGTAGGTTTTGCTACAAAGCCATTTGCATTCGAAGGCGAAAAGCGCCGTAAGAACGCCGATATCGCTATAAATAACCTACGCGGATCTGTGGACACATTAATTATTATCCCTAACGACCGTTTGCTACAGACAATCGACCGCACCACACCTTTGCTTGAAGCCTTCAAAGTTGCCGACGATGTACTGCGCCAGGGTGTACAAGGAATTAGTGATTTAATTACCGTACACGGCCTAATTAACCTAGACTTTGCCGATGTTAAAGCAGTTATGAAAAACGCCGGCACTGCGCTTATGGGTATTGGCCGTGCAAGTGGCGAAAACCGTGCCATGGAAGCTGCCAAGCAAGCAATTGAATCCCCACTACTAGAGGTGTCTATAGACGGCGCCCGCGGCGTATTGTTTAACGTTATTGGTGGTGACGACATGAGCATGCACGAAATTAACATCGCTGCAGAAACCATTACTAGTGCCGCCGATAAAGACGCTAATATTATATTTGGCGCAACAATCAACCCAGAACTTCAGGGCGAGATGATTGTAACCGTTGTAGCCACTGGCTTTGACGAATCATACTACGGACGCGGTAGTGTTGCAGATGCACCACGGTCAACCAACGCAGCAGATAGTGATGACCAAGACGGCCAGGAAGCTGACAGCACCCCAGTTCCACCAAGCATCTTTAGCAGTGAGCACATGAACGACACCGACATGGACGACCTAGATATGACCCTAGACGAAAAGCCAAAAGAGACTAACGACGCCCTGAATGATTTTGCCAGCGACAACCACGACAGCAGCACTAGCATTTGGCACACAGATAACAGTGCAGCTGATAGTAATAGCGACGACGATTCTAAGGCTGCAGCGACTCTAAGCCAAGACACTAAGGATTCTGATAACAAAGACCAAGATATTGACGACGAAGAAGAGCTAGAAAAGCCATCATTTTTGCGCCGCTTGCGAGGCCGTAAATCTAAAGATACCGATTTAACAGATAAGAAGTGACCAATTTTGTGCACAAAAATACAGCGTTTATTACTTGCAATGCGCTAGCAGTAGGGGTACTATTAATAGCATAAACACTACATATTGGGTGTAGCACATTACATAAATAACAAACAGTAAGGGGCAAAAGTGCGCTGTAATCAGTGTAAAAACGAAGACACAAAGGTAATAGAATCCCGCGAGGCAGGTGATGCCGAAGCTATACGACGCCGTAGGGAATGCCTAAACTGTTCTCATCGTTTTACAACCTACGAGCGTATCGAAAAGCCACAGCTTATCGTTATTAAAAACGACGGCACACGGCAGCTGTATGCCAGAGAAAAGCTTTTAGTAGGCCTATACAGGGCCTGCGAAAAGACACCAGTCACTAGCATGCAGATCGAACAGCTTGCCACAGCTGTAGAAAATAAGCTATACGCTTGTGGGGATTCTGAAATCCCTACGCAGACCATTGGCCAAGCGGTCATGGAAGAGCTGAGCGGGCTAAACGAGGTTGCCTATGTACGTTTTGCAAGCGTGTACAGGCGGTTCAAAGACATCGCAAGCTTCGAACGTGAGCTATCGCAAATTAGGCACCTTAAAGATAAAAAATAACTAAAAACAAATCAGACTAGATAGATCAGTCTGATCAGTGGGTTGCCCAGACCCTCCTAATTTAGTAGGGGTGCGTGGGGAACTCGCTTGTACAGGTCTTTTGAAACAGCCTTTAACTCTTAAGAGACGGTTGAAGGTGCAACTTAAAAGACCGCCAAAAACAGCGTTTCCAAAACAAAACTAAAAAATATTATATAAAGTGAGGGTAGTAAAATGGCACAATTAAGCGGCCTCGGGATAGAGCGTCGGTTCACAAAAAACAAGCAATTAGCATACGATATGCTAACTTGGCACAAGCGTGATTCGATAATTATGAACCCATCGACCAACAAACCGGTCTTTGAACAGCGTGATATAGATTTCCCAGAGGGCTGGTCTATGAACGCAATTAACATTGTGGCGCAAAAGTATTTTGCAGGTACCCCTGGTACGCCTGGACGCGAAGGTTCACTCAAAACTCTAATCAACCGCGTTGCCGATACCATCACAAAACAAGGCCTTCAAGAAGGCTACTTTGACACAGACACCGAAGCCGAAGATTTCCGTGAGGAACTAAAATACATCCTTGCTACCCAACGTGCTGCTTTTAACTCCCCAGTATGGTTTAACATCGGCGCACAAGGGCGCTCTCAGCAGGCAAGTGCTTGCTTTATTTTGGGCATCGAAGACACCATGACTAGCATTTTAAACTGGTACCGCGAAGAAGGAATGATCTTTAAGGGCGGTAGTGGTAGCGGCGTTAACCTTAGCGTTATCCGCAGCAGCTACGAAACGCTCAGCAGCAGTGCAGGTACTGCTAGTGGCCCACTAAGCTTTATGCGTGGTGCTGATGCCAGCGCCGGCGCTATCAAAAGTGGTGGCAAAACTAGACGTGCAGCAAAAATGGTTATTTTAAATGTTGATCACCCAGATGTTGAAGATTTCATTTGGTGTAAAGCACTAGAAGAGCGCAAGGCGCGTGTACTACAAGCCAACGGTTTCGATATGACCCTAGACGGCAAAGATATCTTTAGCGTGCAGTACCAAAATGCCAACAACAGTGTACGTGTTAGTGACGATTTTATGGAAGCTGTTTTGGCTGACGAAAATTGGGATCTAAAAGCTGTTACTAACGGTAAGTCTGTACGAACTATGAAGGCCCGTGACTTATGGCGCCAAATTGCCGAAGCCGCATGGGAATGTGCAGACCCAGGTTTACAGTACGACACCACCATAAACAAGTGGCACACTACACCTAACGCTGGCCGCATAAACGGTAGCAACCCTTGTAGCGAATATATGCACCTAGACAACAGTGCCTGTAACCTAGCTAGCATTAACTTACTTAAGTACTTACGCGAAGATAACACCTTTGATGTTGACGCCTTCAGGCACACTGCAGAGATTATTTTTACAGCCCAAGAAATTTTGGTAGGCTACAGCGAATATCCAACAGAGGGAATTGGCAAAACTGCTCGTGCTTACCGCGAGCTTGGTATTGGCTATGCAAACTTAGGTGCCCTTTTGATGGCCCAGGGCTTGCCATACGATAGTGACGAGGGCCGAGCGCAAGCTGCAGCTATTACTGCGCTTATGACGGGCCACGCGTACGCTACAAGCGCAAAGATCGCCCGCAGGGTTGGACCGTTTGCTGGGTTCCACAAAGACCGCGACAATATGCTTAATGTACTGCGCATGCACCGCACCGAAGTAGATAAGATTGATGCAACACTAGTCAGCGAAGAATTATTAAGCGCTGCAGCAACTGCTTGGGACGAAGCAGTTGAACTAGGCGACCTATACGGTGTACGCAACAGCCAAGCTAGTGTACTAGCGCCAACTGGTACTATCGGCCTTATGATGGACTGCGACACTACTGGTATCGAACCAGACCTAGGCCTTGTTAAGTACAAAAAGCTTGTTGGCGGCGGTAGTATGACTATTGTTAACCAAACAGTGCCACGTGCCTTGCAGGTCATGGGTTACACTAAAGCCCAAATCGATGACATTGTTAACCACATCGATACCGAGAAGACTATCGAAAATGCCCCACACCTTAAGGCAGAACATTATGCTGTGTTTAGTTGCAGCATGGGCTTTAATCCGATCCATTACCTTGGCCACGTCAAGATGATGGGTGCTGTGCAGCCGTTTTTGAGTGGTGCAATCAGCAAAACTGTTAACATGCCAGAAGAAGCAACTGTTGAAGAGATCGAGCAATTGCACATCGAAGCCTGGAAGCTTGGCCTAAAGGCTGTTGCTATCTACCGCGACAACTGTAAAGTTGGCCAGCCGCTAAGTATGCTTAAAAAAGGCGGCGATGCTAACAATAACGTTGCGGCTGTAGCGCCCGCAGCAACAACTGTTGAAGCTATCAACAATACTGTAATTGTAAAAGGTGCTGCTGTACGCCGCCCTCTTGGCAAGGTGCGCCCGGCTAAAACATATTCGTTTACAGTGGCAGATTGCCATGGTTACTTTACCGTTGGCGAATACGAAGACGGCGCCCCAGGTGAGTTGTTTGTAAGCGTTGCTAAGATGGGATCAACCCTTAGTGGCCTTATGGACAGCTTTGGTAGGTCAATCAGTTACGGCCTGCAGTACGGCGTGCCACTAAAGGTATATGTAAAGGGCATGACAGCTATGAGCTTTGCCCCGGCAGGTATAACCGACGATAAAGAGATCCGCACAGCAGCATCACTTGTTGATTACATCTTTAGACGCCTTGCAGCAGATTACTTAAGTTTCGACGACCGCCTTGAACTAGGTTTAGCAAGCTTTGACGATATGCCAACCGAACAAACTAGTCTGCTAGCGGAGGAACCTGGTTTAAAAGTCGATAGCCAAAATACAAAGGTCGTAAATTTAGCTCTTGATGTACCATCAACAGAGGTAAAGCCAGTTGTTATGGATGTACCAATGGTTGCTTCGCCTGCGCCAGTCAGCGCCCAGGCCAGCCAGCCTTCCGTACAGGAAGTGCTAAAGCCAACCAAAAAAACAGCGGCCGACCATAACGCACCAATGTGTTACAACTGCGGTAACCAAACACAAAAAGCAGGTAGCTGCTATGTTTGTACCAGTTGCGGTAGTACCACCGGCTGTAGCTAGACCAAAAGTCTAGGGCTAAATTTAAAAGAGGGCCTACGGGCCCTCTTTTAAAATGATAACCGTTACGGATATTGACAAAAGCATAACTATTATGCTATAATAATAACATTATGACTACAGAATTTATCCCAATTGCTAATAACCAAGACCCTTCATTTACAGAGCTACATACTGATTTAGCTAATGCTCGTATAGATTATATTGACCGCGGTGGTAAAAGCCGCCTAAGTTTAGTGCAAGACGCAACTGGCCCATATGTCGATGCATTAAATGAAATTCTAGATCAACTTCCAGCTTATACCGCGCAAGATATGCAATATAGGGAGGCTACCGCCCGTATTAGTGCGTTAGGTATAGAACATGCTCCAGCCGCTAGCCGGACAGCTGTTAAGGGTATGGCCTATATGATTGGTTCAGGTGTTGTAGGTGGAATATATTCAGGACTAACAGGGAGCGAAGTGGAAGGCAGTGTAATTAGTGCCACCGGCTTTGGATACGGCCTATCAAAGATCTTTTTGGCACAAGATGCGCGCCACGATCGTCCTATTAGTGCAATTTTGGCAAATACCAACACTATTCTAAACATTAGCTATAATAAATCAACAGAACAGATACTAAGTGATGAAAACAGTACAGTAATAAGTGACCTTAGGAAAAAAAGAAAAAGTGAAAAAGCCGAAGTTGCTGTAGGGACTTCAGTAATAGCTGCTGGAGCGCTTGCTGGACGACTCATCTTACACAGATACGTTTAGCCAATACTATCAGTAGACCTATAAACAAAATGACGCTTATGCTAGTATTTGGGTATGAAGATTGTAATTTTATACCACCCCAACAGCGAACATGGCCGCACAATAGATGATTATGTACACGAATTTGGTATGCGTAACCCCGAAGTATCGTTTGATGCCCTAAGTGTAGATACCCGCGCGGGTGCCAATGTAGCTACGCTATACGGTGTTATGCAGTACCCGTGCATGCTTGCGCTGCGCGAAGATGGTAGTGTTGCCAAAGATTGGCAAGGTTTACCACTACCCCTTATGAACGAAGTAGCTTACTTTACAATGTCCTAAGCCTAGTTGTTAAAAACATAACGATTATTTAAATATTACAACACTATTGTACACATATTTTACTCTTTACTAACACCTTAGGTAAACATAAGCGTTGCATTTTTAACATAGGCTTGCTAAACTACAAATGTTTAAAGCTGCTGTGCACGGCAGACAAAACAAAAACAACAAAAAATAAAAATAAAGGAATAACGATATGACAGCAGATCAATTTTATGCACAATATGGTGCAGGACGAACTAGAACACAGTTTAACAGAGACTGTAACGCCTTTTTTGGAGGGCTTGCAACAGCGCAAAGTAGCGGTAGTGCAGACACACGCGAACGAAAAATAAACAGGCATTTAGCTAACACACGCGCAATGGGCCCAGGTACCGTTGGCCGAATGAAAAGCTAGGTATACCTAGTTAAAAAATTTAAGATAGCTATTTTCGTTTTATAGTTTATCTTTGCACCTTCGCCTCGCTCCTCCTTTTGCCAAATATAGGGCCACCTCTGTGGCCTTTTTGGTTTGTGATATAATGATTTACAGATACGTTAGTAGCGGCAATCAACCGTGAAGTACCCGGAAGAACAGGCAATAGGCCTTTAAAGCCCAGACCCAAGTAGAACCAGGCGGCAAACAGCCCCGTAACGCTGATAAGTAAGAGCCATATCTTTTGGCAGCCAGATGGTACCTCCCAATAAAACGGGATCTGGCAAGCAAAAGAGATGGCTTTTTGTATTAACTAAAAGGGGAACCAAGTGAAGTACCAAAAAAACACTCGCCGTAAGGCAGCAATCTACGAAAAAGACCTAGTACAGTATTGGAAAGACAACAAGACTTTCGAGAAGTCAGTTAGCCAGCGCCCCCAAGACACGGCCTATGTTTTTTACGATGGCCCGCCGTTTATAACAGGTGTACCACACCACGGCACGCTGCTAAGTAGCATCATCAAAGATGCCGTTCCACGTTACCAAACAATGAAGGGCCACAGGGTAGAGCGTGTATGGGGGTGGGACTGTCACGGTTTGCCGGCAGAAGTATTTACTGAGGGTAAGCTTGGCATTACAGATAAACGCGAAATTGGCACCAAAATTAGCCTAGAAGACTACATTGTGGCTTGCCGCGATAACATGGTGCAAACAGGTGATTTGTGGGAAACCACAATCGACCGCATAGGCCGCTGGGTCGACTTTAAAGGCGGCTACAGCACAATGGACAAAGAGTACATGGAAAGTGTCTGGTGGGCCTTTAAAACACTGTACGACAAAGGCAAAATATACGAAGGCGAAAAGGTTTTGTTGTACTGTACGCGTGATGCCACGCCTATCAGCAAGGCAGAGGTAGCTATGGACAACAGCTACCAAGTTGTAACTGACCCAAGTGTGTATGTAAAGTTTAAATTGGTTAGTGATGATGCCTATATGCTGGCCTGGACAACAACCCCTTGGACCCTAAATGCCAACACCGCTTTGGTTGTGAACAAAGACGTTACCTATGTGCGTGTGCAAGTTGGCAATGACCAGTTAATTTTAGCCAAAAACCTTGTAGCAAAAGTTTTAACAGATGAAAAGCATAATGTTATTGAACACACAATACTAAGTGAACTGCAGGGCAGTGAGCTTGTGGGTAAATCCTACGAACCACTGTTTGTAGACCGTGGCAAAAACGCTCACAAAATCTGGCATGCCGATTTTGTAACAGATGACAGTGGTACAGGCATTGCCCACCAGGCCCCTGGTTATGGCGAAGACGATTATGTATTTGCCAAGGCTAACAAAGTGCCTTTTGTGTTAGATACTGATGATGAGGGCTATTACATCGAAGGCCAGTGGAAGGGCCAACAGATCTGGGAAGTGAACAAACAAGTTGCCAAAGACTTGCATGCACAAGGGACAGTTTGGAAGATCGACTACATCCAGCACGAATACCCGCACTGCCACCGTTGTGGCACTAAACTGCAGTACCGTGCCCACCCAAGCTGGTTTATGAATGTCGACGGCCAGCGAACAGAAATGCTAGAACAAAACGGCAACGTTACCTGGTTCCCAGAACACATCAAAAATGGCCGCTTTGCTAAAACAGTAGAGACTGCCCCAGATTGGAACCTTAGCCGCGACCGCTTTTGGGCCACAGCCATGCCAGTATGGAAGGGTACAGATGCCAGCGGTGTTGAACACATTAAAGTGATTGGTAGCTACGCCGAGCTTAAAGAGCTTAGTGGGGTAGAGCTAGAAGATTATCACAGGCCGTGGGTAGATGATGTAACATTCACAATAGATTCGGTCACTTACCACCGTATAGACAAAGTCATGGACTGCTGGTTTGAAAGCGGTAGTATGCCATTTGCGCAGTTCCATTATCCGTTCGAAAACGTCCAAAAGTTCGAAGATAACTTCCCAGGCGACTTTATTGCCGAATATGTGGGGCAGGTACGAGCCTGGTTTTACTACTTGCACGCCGTAAACGTTGGCCTGTTTGGCAAAAACGCCTTTAAAAACGTGATTGTAACCGGCACGCTAGCCGGCAATGACGGCCGTAAAATGAGCAAGAGCTTTGGTAACTTTACCGACCCCAATATTTTGATGGATACATATAGCGCCGATAGTCTGCGCTTTTTACTGCTTAGCAGCCCAGTTATAGCCGGTGAAGACTTTGCCTTGCAAGATAAAGATGTAAACGACGTAAACCGCAAACTTGCAATGGTTTGGAATATGTACGACTTCTTCACCCTTTACGCCGATGTTGACGGCTGGGAGTTTGACGGCAAATTGGCCGACCCAAGTAGCGACTGTACTAATCCACTAGACACCTGGATTGTTAGCCGCATGCACCAGCTTATTGCAGATGTGGGCACACACATGGATAAATACGACCTGCAAAATGCCCTAAAGCCAATATTGCCGTTTATAGATGATGCCAGTAACTGGTATGTACGCCGCAGTCGCAAACGTTTTTGGAAAAGTGGCGACGACGCCGACAAGAATATGGCCTACCGCACACTACACTACGTTCTGGTGCAGCTGGCACATGTGCTGGCACCCTTTACGCCTTTTATGGCCGAAGAGCTGTACCGTAACCTTACAGGCGGCGAAAGCGTACACCTGAACGACTGGCCAGTGGCCGGACACGTTAACGAATTAGCACTAGGACACATGGTTCAAACGCGGCAAATTATTGAGGCCGGGCTAGGTCAGCGTATGCAAAAAGACGAGACAACAGGCGAGCAGTCGGTTAAAGTACGTCAACCGCTATCAGAACTGACGTATCGTGGCGAAAAGTTAAGCGATGAACTTGAGGAGATTATTGCCGAAGAAGTAAATATACTCGTAGTTAAATATGATAGTGGAAATATTGTTCTAAATCTTGAAACAGCAGCCTTAAAGCTAGCTGGGTATGCGCCGACAGTTACTGTAAGCAAGGTGATTACCCCAGAGTTGCACCGCATGGGTATGATGCGCGAAGTTATACGTGCCGTACAAAATGCCCGTAAAGAAGCAGACCTGCAGGTTGATGACCGCATAAACCTTAGCCTAAAAACAGATAACGATCAGCTGCAAAAAGCTATTACCGAACACAAAGACACAATTGTAGCCGAAACCCTAGCCCACGGCCTACACACACATGTAGCAGACGGCTTTACTAAAACTGTCAAAATCGAAGGCCACGAACTAACAATACAAATTAAAATTACTTGATATATTCAATATAAAATGTTATAATAAACGCTTATGACAGAACCAAATAGACTCCAGCTTGTAATGGGCATGGAATTTAATGAATGTAGTATTGCATCTGCAGAGCTTGCGGGCAGGGTCCAGGATATTATGGATAACCCCGATTTGCAATCCGAAAAAACTCTTTTTTTGATGCAAGGCGTAGATGCTGTGCAAGTAGCACATACTGTAGTGCCCGTTAGTGATGTGTTTGAAAATAAAGACGGTAGGGATGTTCAGTTTTATTTAACGCGCCAAACGGTAAATGCAAAAAGTCGCTATGATCAAACACCGCGGACTTACCTTATGGCTGTTACGCGCGGTGACATTGCTTTTACTGTTGCCTCGTTTGCACGTCGCCAAGGCCAATACTGTGATTACGTACAAATAGGCGAAGAAATTACGAACGAATCATTAGTAGTAACACCTAAAGATGAGCAGTCGCGCAAAGATGTAGTAGAGGCCATGCGCCGCATGCTAAACGCAGACCCAACGCTGTGGGTATACAAGGATGTTATAGCCGATGCCCGCCGCAACGCATCTGAAGAAGCCGCACGCGAAGCAGCAGATATAGAATATGATACTATTTTTGCTAAATTTATATACGAAAACGAAAAGTGTACCAAAAAAGAAGCCGAAATAAGATTAGCAATCGGTGCTTGTAACAGTGGTAGTGCCAAGTATACTGCATCAAACTATACGGCAACTACAAGATCGCATTACAAGCGGGCAGCCGCCAAGTTGAATGAGTTTTTTGCAAACCCAAGCTTTAGGCCAATAATCGAGGGCAAAGTACCCGGTAGCCATGATCTTGCTACTCGTCGCCTTCTAATTAAGGCTGTTGCCGATAAGCTTTATGGGCCAAGTACGGATACAAATAGCCACAAAGTAACTAAGTTATCCAAGTCATTTGCGGATGAGCTTAATTGGCAAAACAGTGATTTACGCGGCAATAGTAAAACACCTACACCACTTACAGATATCAAAGATATACTTGACGCGGTAGGCATAAACCAAAAAATGAACGAATCACTGGGTAAGACTAATCGGCTTAGCGAAGAACTAGTAAGTTTTGTGGGCAAATTAGCAAGTATGGGCAGTGATTTTACAGCCACTAAGCGCAGCGTAGATTTTAATTCTACCAAGGGCGATGTTGAGCTATTTGTTAAGGTTAAACCTAGTAGCCCAAGTGCGTTTTGTATAGATATTTTTGCCAGGCCGTCCGCTATGGAAGACCGCGAACCAAGCCAGGTTTATGGATTTGTTGTTAACAGATGTGTGGCGCTAGACTTAAGTACCGAAGACGTAGCAGAAGTATCTGATATTTTGCACAGCTTAGGCTAACTAACCCGGGCGCCCAAGTAGCTCTTTACACTAGCGGCTTAATCTGTTAAGATGTAGTGAAGTCTTATATTAAGTTTAAGGATATCGTAAATGAAAAAAGCAGTAATTACAGTAGCAGGTTTGCAGTATGTTGTCAGTGAAGGCGACACTATTAGCGTTAACCGCCTTGATGTCGACAAAAAAAGCCACACATTCGATGCAATGTTACTAATTGACGACAAAAAAACTACCATTGGCACACCAGTTATTGCTGGCAGCAAAGTTGTTGCAGATGTACTAGATGCCGAAGCTCGCGGCGAAAAAGTTACAGCTATAAGGTTTAAAGCCAAAAAGCGCGTTTCTAAAGTTCGTGGCCACAAGCAGTCACTAACTACGCTTAAAATCAAGTCAATTGCATAAATAAAAAGAGCTTAAATAAACTGGGGCCGAGAGGCCCTTTCTTATTTGTAAAAATCTATTTGCAAAAGCATTTTGCTTAAGCTATATTTACATATAGATCTGACAAAATAAAAACGAAACAAAAAAAGTCCAGATCAAAACAAACAACTAAAGCCGCAAAAGCACTGTCCAAAGGTGTTAGTAGTTGCAAAAAAAGGAGTAATAATAATGAGTGAAGCACTCGTAAGTATCGGAATAGAACGGCCAAAATCAAGGGTTCGATTTACATTCAAGGAAGCCTGCATTACCATTGCGTGGTCGGCTTTGGTGTTGATGGTGGGCCTTAGTGTTGCACAATCTGTGCAAACTGGCGGTAGCTACGCAGTTGACACAAGCTCTATAGGTTTATAGATCTTTTGTAGTCACTAAATTTAGTTAGCTACTTCAAGCTAGCTTATTCATTGCAGATATAAAAATATTGCTGTACCCCTATTATTTGGGTATGTGCGTGTATGTGTATAACTAGAATTTTGCGATCTCTTTGTAACGGTCAGTACTACGGGAATAGTACTAGTAGCTGTGGATAACTACGTTAGAACCGCATGGGTGTGGAGTAAAAATTTAATGATAATTGTAAGAATTGCAACGTACTATAATGTAAAATGTACTAACATTTGCCTTTGTAATATAGAAGCTTACAAGATACAATTAATGTATACGTTGTAAAAATTATAATTAAAGTCCTCTGTAAATTGGCTTGCCGCAACTGCAGGCAGTTTGTATATATTTTGTGTACAAAATGTCTTGTATCTGTTTAACATCGGGGCCATAATAATATTTGGATTTCACAAAAACGAAACAGCGTGAAAAAACCAAGATAAAAACTATGCAAAAAACAGAGGCGAAAAACAGCACTTTAAGTGCATACCTGACCTATTTGTGGTCAAAGTACGGTAAAATACCCGTACTTTTTGTAGTTTTTGCCATTATGCTATCTGTTACAGGGGTATCTGGTATTTATTCCTTTACGCGCGGGCGAGCACGGGCGGTTAGCCCAAGCACCCTCAACTTCCAAGGCCGCCTACTAAGCAACACAGGTGCTGTAGTTGCGGATGGGACTTACAACATCCAGTTTAACCTCTACACTGTATCAACTGCCGGTACCACCCAATGGACAGAAAGCTATCTAAACACAACTACACCAGTAACCCTGAAGTACGGCTACTTTAGTGTCCCACTAGGTTCACTAACATCATTCCCGTCAACAATAAACTGGGACCAAGAACAATGGCTTGGTATGACAGTACGTGGTACTGGCAGCTGTGCATTTGCAGCCTGTACCCCAACTGATGCTGAAATGACCCCAAGATTTAAATTAACAGCTGTACCGTATGCCTTTAGGGCTGGCAGTGCTGCAGCAGTAGCAAGCAACAACACATCAACCGCTAGTACTAACAGTGATGCCATCACAGTAACCAGCGGTAATGCAAACGGCCTAACCAGCAACAGCGGAAGCATTACCATCGATGCAGGTACAGCTACCCAAACAACAGGCCAACTATTGCTTGGTACAGCCAACGCCAGCGCCCTAACAATTGGGCGGGCAGGTGTTACGACCACCCTGCAAGGAAGTGTTAGTTTAACCGGTGCAGGTGTAGGCTTGGCCGTAACCAACAATGCAACTATTGGCGGTACTCTTGCAGTAACTGGCACGCAAACATTTACCGGCCTAGGCACCTTTAACGGTGGCCTAACCGTTGCAACAGGCAGTACGTTTACTAACGCTAGCAGCACTTTGTTTACGGCTATTGCTATTACCGATAAGCCAACTGGCGGCGCAATAGGCACTGCTGCTGTCACTGTTGATGTAGCTACTACTTTTAACGTAAACCAAACAACTGCTAGCCAAACCCTAACCCTACCAAGCCCAACAGTAACTACTGCTGGGCGCATTGCATTTGTTAACAACATCGGTTCGACATCGTTTACTATGCACGGGTCAGTAGTTAATAACGGTGGGGCGGCAAGCTTTATTTGGAACGGCACATCGTGGGTCACAAACCTGTCGCTTAACAGTAGTGTTGTAACCAGTATTGGCACTATAGACAGCCAAACAAAATCTGCAAACGGTGCAGTTATAGCCAGCAATGCCTTAGTGTTACAGACAGCCGATGCAACAAACGTTGGTTTGGTAAGTATTGGCGCACAAACACTTGCCGGTGCTAAAACATTTAACACCGCAGCAAGCTTTACTGCTGCAGGTACTGGCTTGGCCGTAACTAACAATGCAACCGTAGGCGGAACGCTTATAATTACAGGCAACATAACCGCCAGTGCCAACCTGACTGTTGGTAGTGGTGCGGGTGTTGGCCTATTCACCAACAACGGTGCAACCCTAAACACTACCCTAGCAGTTGGCGACGACAGCGATGGTGGTTCACTTGGCGGTACACCGCTTACTCCACTAACTGCTGCTGCATCGGTTGATGTATATACCGCTATTAACATTAACCAAACCACAGCTGGCCAAACAATTACTTTGCCAAGCCCAACCACTGCATCTGCTGGCCGAGTACTTTACATAAGTAACGTCGGTACGGCTAGCTTTATAATATCTGGCACCACTATAAGCACTGGTAGTACGTCTACGTTAGTATGGAACGGTACTGCCTGGAGTTTTGCTGGTGCTGGTGGTAGCGGCGTTACAACAATAGGCGCAATAAGTGGCACGCCAACTGCTAACGGCGGCACCATTACTGGTACAACACTCAACCTAGCCGTAGCTGATGGTACAAATGGCGGGGTGCTCTCAGCTGCTGCTTCAGCTCAGACTATTGGTGGAACAAAGACCTTCAGCGGTGCAGTGACTATCTCCCAGCTCCTTACTGGTAATGCTGGGGCCACTATCTCCGGAGCAGCCACTAGCATTAACGCTAGCTCTAACTTTGCTACCAACATTAACACCGGTACTAGCACAGGTGTGGTAAGTATAGGTAACAGTGCTGCTGGTGCCATAACTATACAATCGGCATCAACAATTGGTCTTACGGGTACCACAACAGCTACAGGTCTAACTGGTGGGTCTTCGACAGCATTCACAATAGCTACAGGTGCTACAACAAACGTCGGCCTTGTAGTAAGAGCAGCAGCCAGCCAAACAGCAGACTTGTTACAGGTTCAAAACTCAGCAGGCTACAAACTGCTAGCCGTATCTGCTGCAGGTAACATAGATGCACTTGGGTATTACAGCTCGCCGTTTGGTGGGATGGGCTCGGTCGGCAACATTATTACCAACAGTGACGAGATTAGTATAGCGACTGGTTGGGCTGCATCGAACACAGCACTCTTCTCGGATTTGTATGTATCGCCCGATGGCAGTACAACCGCAGATGCTTGTTCAGATACTGCTGTAGGTGGCTTTTGTGAATATGCAACATCTACAGCAGTAGGAAGCACCTATACATTTAGTATATGGGCGCGTAAAGCTACTGCTGGCACAACTAACGTAGAAATTCGTATTGACGGCACCACTACTGGCACTGGTACCTCGGCTACCTATACGTTAGATAACAACACCTACCAGCGTATTAGTGTTACACAGAACACAAGCGGGTTTACAGGCAATGTAAAGGTCAGGGTGTATCCTAACGGTACTGGTGGTAGTGCTACTGCAGCTTTGTGGGGTGCACAGTTAGTTGCAGGTAGCAACCCAGGCGTTTATACACGTACTGGTGCTTCTGCTGTCGCGGCTGGTGGTGGTGTTGCGGTTAACGGTAACCTTACAGTAGGTTCTGGCGGTAATGTCGCCTTCCAGCGTAACGGAATCGACATTACTTCGACCGGCACGCAAAACAATCTAGCTATCGGCAACGGTGCATTGTTTAGGTTTACAAATGCTACGGCACTTACTATTACTGGTATTACAGGCGGTAGTGATGGTCGCCGTATCATTTTGGTTAACGCAGGTAGTAGCACTGTTATTCTTAATGATAATGATGCAGGTTCTACAGCTGCTAACAGAATGGTAACTGGTACTGGCGGTTCGGTTACTATGTCTGCTGGATCGAGTATTGAGCTTGTATACGACAGTAGCACAAGCGTGTGGCGAGTAACCAGCGCAGGTGCCGTAACGGGCGGTTATATACAAAACCAAAGCTCAGCCAGTCAGACAGCTAACTTCCGTATTACGGGTAGCGGTCAAGCAGACACCAGCTTATTGGCTCCATCGTTCCAAAACTCATTAAGTGGTACGCTATCTGTTGGTACTACAGCCAATACGACAGCTCTTACTTTAGGAAGTGCAAACCTTACTGGTACGCTCAATATTGATTCGGGTGCGGGTAGCACCATTGCCATAGGTACAAGCGCAAGTATCCGGACGGTAAGTATAGGCACAGGTGCAGCAGCACAAGCGGTTACTGTTGGCAGCACAAACAGCACAAGCACTCTAACCCTGCAAGCTGGTACAGGCGCCCTTAACCTACAAACCCAGGGTACAGGTGGCATAAACATTGGTACAAACGCTATCGCACAAACGCTTAATATAGGTAACACAACTACCACGACTGCAGTTAACATTTTGGCCGGTTCAGGCAACATTAACCTTAACGCTGGTACGGTTGCGACAAACCAAACCACCATTAATCTGCTAAACACTACAGCAACCACAGTTAATGCATTTGGCGCAGCAACCAGCATTACACTTGGCGCCACAACCGGCACCCTTACTGTACGTAATGCCAACCAAACATTTGGTAATGCTGCCGGTAGTGGTTTGTTTACAAATAACGGTGCAACTCTAAACACTACCTTACAAATTGCAGATGTTGCTGCTGGTGGTGCTATTGGTACTGCCGCAGCAACTGTAGATGTATATACCAGCATTAGTGTTTTGCAAACCACAGCTGGCCGGACCCTAACCATTGCAGCGCCCACCAGTAACCCAACAACTATCTTTGGCCGTACACTGTACCTAAGTAACATAGGTACGACTAGTTTTACACTTGGTACAACCACAGTTAACCCCGGCACAACAGCGACACTAGTTTGGTCTAACACAGACGGCGTAGCAACAACCGGCGAAACTTGGCAGTTTGCTGGTGCCGACGGAAGCGGTATTCTAAACCAAAGCAGTGCAGACCAAACAGCCAACTTTAGGGTTAGTGGCACTGGCCGCGCTAACACCAGTATTACTACACCATTAGTCGATAGTATCACCGGCGCATTAAGCATTGGTACTAGTACAGCAACAGGTATAACAATAGGTAGCGCCACTAATAATAGTGCAATAACAATAGACAGCGGTACTGGTGCAGTAAACATTGGCACTGGCGCACAGGCCCGCACAACCAGCATTGCAACTGGCGCTGCAGTGCAAACAGTTACATTAGGTAGCGTAAACTCCACAAGTTCACTAACCCTGCAGTCTGGTACTGGTGCACTAAACTTGCAGACACAGGGAACGGGCGGCATTAACATTGGTACAAACGCTGTTGCACAGGTCATTACCCTGGGTAACAGCACTGGCGCTAGCCAAGTTGTTCTAAATGCTGGTACTGCAGGCGTAAACATCGGTGCAAATGGTGTAGCTAACACGCTACAAATTGGTAACACTAGTGGCGCTGTTGCCCAAACTATAAACATAGGTAATAACGCTACTGCAAGTAGCACTAGCACAGTAGTAGTTGGTAGTACGGTAGCTGGTGCCGTTACTTTGCAGTCTGCAACAGCTGTCAACATCAATGCACCTTCACTTGTTACCAACGCAACCACACTAGCTGTTTTTAATACCAACGCCACTACAGTCACAGCCTTCCAAGCTGGTACATCAATAAGCATAGGTGCAACAACCGGAACATTAACTGTCCGTAACGCCAACCAAACATTTGGTAACGCTGCAGGGTCAGGCTTATTCACTAACAACGGTGCAACACTCAACACTACCTTAGCAGTTGGCGACGACAGCGATGGTGGTGCACTTGGCGGTACCCCAGCATCACCACTGAGTGCTGCAGCATCAGTAGATGTGTATACAGCTATATCTATTAATCAGACTACAGGTGGGCAAACTATTACATTACCGTCACCTACTGTAGCAACTGCGGGTCGTATTCTATATATAAGTAACATTGGTTCAACTAGCTTTATATTGGGCGGCGTTACTATAAGTAATGGCGGCGCACAATCATACCTATGGAACGGTAGCGCATGGGTAACCACTACAACTAACATTGGCGTGACAAGCGTTGGTGCAATATCTGGCACGCCAACAGCAAACGGTGGCACCATCACGGGTACAACCCTAAACCTAGCTGTAGCCGATGGAACAAACGGTGGTGTACTATCTGCAGCTGCATCACCACAAACAATTGGTGGCGCTAAGACCTTTAGCGGTGCTGTTACCGTCCAGGGTCTATTAACCGGCTCGTTAGGTGCAACAATATCTGGTGCAAATATACTACTTAATGATAGTTCTAACTTTAACACCAGTATTAACACCGGTACATCCGTAGGCAACGTAACAATAGGTAATGCAACTAATGCTGCAAACACGGTGACAGTCGTAGCAGGTGCAACAAATGGCATCAACCTAAACGCTCCAACTATTGCAACTAACGCTACAACCCTTGCACTATTCAACACTAATGCTAGTACTGTTACAGCATTGCAGGCTGCCACAAGTATAAGCATCGGTGCAACAACTGGCAGCCTTACTGTACGTAACGCCAACCAAACTTTTGGTAACGCTGCAGGCAGTGGCTTGTTTACCAACAATGGCGCAACACTAAACGCTACACTTCAAATCGCTAACCTTGCTACAGGTGGCGCTATTGGTACTGCTGCAGCAACAGTCGATATCTATACATCATTTGCTGTGTTACAAACTACCACACTACAAACAGTTACTATTCCAACACCAACAACCAGCCCAACAACACTATTTGGCCGCGTTATATATGTAGCAAACATAGGTACCACTAGCTTTACGCTAGGTGGTGCAACCATAAACCCTGGTACAACAGCAACACTAGTTTGGTCTAATACTGACGGCGCTGCAACAACTGGCGAAACTTGGCAATTTGCTGGTGCTGACGGTAACGGCATTCTAAATCAAAGTACTGCAGATCAAACTGCTAACTTCCGTATAAGTGGTACAGGCCGCGCTAATACTAGTATCACTACACCTTTGATAGACAGTATCACAGGTGCACTAAGCATTGGTACAGGTACGGCTACAGGTATAACAATTGGTGGTGCTGCAACAACCGGCACAATTGCAATTGGCAACGCTGGCATTGCAAACATATTGCAAATTGGTAACACTACTGGTGCGGTATTGCAGACTATAAACATCGGTAACAATGCTACAGGTAGCAGCACAACTACTTTAAATATTGGTTCTACGGTTGGTACAAGCGCAGTTACTATTGCAGCAGGTACTGGCGCAATAACATTTAATGCAGCCCAAGCACAATTTAGTGAAGTAACAGGTACACGCACCTTAACAGTACAAACTCGTACTACTAACGTTGCCGGCACAGCACTTACCATTAGTGGCGGTAGTGCAGGGACAGGCGCCGCAGCCTTTACTGGCGGCCAGTTGACCCTGCAAGGTGGTAACGCTGGTGGTACAGGCAACGCCAACGGTGCAAATGTATCTATCAGTGGTGGTACGGGTGTTGGCACCGGGGTGAAGGGGCTTGTAGTCATTGATACCCCAACATTCAATACCGCAGCTGCACAGAACTTTACTGCCAATGCTAACATTACTCAGGCAAACATCGACAACCTTGGTGGAATATCACTTACAGAAAGCCAGGCTGGATGGACCGCTACCTTAACTGACCCAACAATTACTACTGCCGGTAGGGTGATATACATTACCAACAGTGGTACGTTTGACATTACCCTAGCCGCCAACACGGTAGGTGTGGCCGTATCTATTGGGCTTAAGCCAGCCAGTACGGCAACTATGTTCTGGAATGGTGCTGACTGGACGGCAGCTGGTGCATCAAGCAGCACCGACCTTCAGGCTGCCTACAATAACACTGCTACAAGTGCTGGTGGCGCTGAGCTTGTACTGAACGCTAGCGGCGGTGCAGCTGACGGTTTGACTGTTCGTAACAATGCTACAACCCCAATTATTGGTGGTATATTCGAAGCCCAAACATCTGTAGGTAGTAATATCTTTAGCGTAAACAATAACGCCGCAGAATTTGCTGTTAACGGTGGTAGTGAAACAAGCACAAACTATAGCACCAACTGGCTTGCAGCGCCCGATGGCGGTACCGTAAGTCGTACTACTACTACTCCTGCATCTACAGTTGC